>JAGRNC010000028.1 GCA_020440935.1 Leptospiraceae bacterium
TGATCGGGTACGTTTGTTTATAAGAGGCAGAGACTAATGGAAGCAACAATAGAAACATTTGAATCGGAAGTACTGAACAAATCGCATTCGGCGCCGGTACTGGTAGATTTCTGGGCACCGTGGTGCGGACCATGCCGGATGCTTGGTCCCATCCTGGAAAAGCTTGCAGCTGAGGCAGAGGGAGCCTGGCATCTGGTGAAGGTAAACACCGATGAGCAACAGGAGCTGGCCCTCAGGTACCAGGTTTCGGGCATTCCGCATTGTGTTCTGTTCGTGGATGGAAAGCCCGCCGATCAGTTTACCGGCGCCCTACCCGAACATATGCTCCGCGATTTTCTGGCAAAGCACGTACAGGATGAAAGTGCGAAGGCCCTGGAGGAAATGGCCAGCGCCGATCCCATCGGAGCGGCCCGGCAAATCCTGGAGAGCGGCGCGGAGGATCGCCATAGCGAATTGCTATGGAATGCCGCCCGCGAAATGCTTCGACAGGGGGACACGGACGATCTAAAGGAAACCGTTCAGTCCATCACAGCGGCCGCCCTGGTAAGCGAAAAGAGCGCCCTGCTCACTCTGCTGGACGCAGGCCTTACTACCGAGGAACTAGCCTCTCTCGGAAAACTGTTTGGAAGCGAACAAGAAATTCGGGATGTGCTTGACCAAATGCTGAAATCTCTCGAAACAAATAAGGCAAAGCATGAAAAAGACAGACTGATTGCCAGCTTCTACTTACTCGGCCAGAGCCATCCATTGGTAAACGAGTACCGAAAGAAAATGGCCCAGATACTGTTCTAGTCGTCCCCCGGAATAGAACCAATCCCAGAAAATTCAGGAAAGCCATGAGTACCAACGGAGATAAGACCTCTATCCTTTTCGTATGCCACGGGAACATCTGTCGATCGCCCGCTGCGGAGGGAGCCTTCCGCCATTTAATCCGAAAATATGGAGTGTCTGACGAATTCTATGTTGATTCAGCGGGTACCAGCGCTTACCATATTGGCGAGATTCCACATCCAGATACCCGCAAAGCAGCATCCGAAGCAGGAATCAAACTGGAGCATCGGGCAAGACAGTATACCGCATTCGATCTGGAACGATTTGACTACGTTCTGGCTATGGACCGTCACAACTACGAAGACATCCTTGCCTCCACCGGCAGCGAAGAGGAAAAGAATCGTGTTTTTCTATACCGCAAGTTTGATCCAGAGGTAGAGGGCGCCCGCATTCCTGATGTTCCGGATCCGTACTATGGCGGTTATGCCGGTTTCCGCGAGGTTCAGCGCATTGTGGGCCGAACCTCCGAAAGCCTGCTGGAATGGATTCGCGCACGTCAGCCGGTTCGCTAATCGGCCGCTCCGGTTTTTCCGTTGCTTCCTCCAGGGATTTGTAATTCTATTCCCATCGGTATTTTGCCGGAGGCTTTGATGGGCCTCAAATCCATTGCCAGCGCCAGGAGAGGAACCATTGGCCGCCCAGAACGATGATCCAATAAAGCGATCCGCCGAATTGACTCGATTATTTAGGACTCTGAACCACGATGTGAAGAGCCCGTTGCATGCCATTGAAACCCTGTCCTCCATGTATTGCGAAGACCCGGATTCGTTTTCCCCCGAAGAAAAGCAATCCTTTGTGTTTGAAATCAATCGATCCGTGCATGGAATCAACGAAACCGTTGCGGGCATCATGCACTGGCTTGATTATCACCGCACTCGAGATGAGCTACCTCGCATAGAGACGGATGTTTCCCTTGCAGTAGCCGAGGCCATTCGAATGGTCCAGTCATCCCTACAATCGAAGAACATTGAGCTGATCCGTGAACTCCCTGCAGATGGCAAGGACGTGACCGAATACAAAGGCTCCCTGGCACAGATTGTTCGCACGCTTCTAAGTAATGCCATTAAATACTCGCACGCTGGCGGCAAGGCTATATTGCGCGTTCAGGAAAGCGACTCTGCCCCCAGCATTTTTATAGAAGTAGAAGACTTTGGTGTAGGGCTGGACGAACAAGTTCGGGATGGCCTTTTTGACTACACGAAGCGTACAATGAAAGAGGGCACCTCGGGCGAAAAAGGGGCCGGCCTCGGCTTATTACTGGCCCGTGATATCGCGCAGCAAAACAGCGCCAGTCTGGATGTGTTTCCAAAAGAAGGCCCCGGGGCCCTGTTTCGTCTGCTCTGGCCTGTGCGAATAGAGCAGAATCTATGAACGGCCCGGCAAACCAAACGCTCAGTAAACCAGAGAAAATGAAATGATTCGAATCTGCGAAGTAGGTCCGCGCGACGGACTACAAAATGAAAAAACTCCGATCGAAACCAAACAAAAGATCGAATTCATCCACAAGCTTGCAAAGGCCGGTCTGAAAACCATCGAAGCCACTTCCTTTGTGAGGCCAGGAGCGATTCCTCAACTTTCGGATGCGAAAGAGGTGTACGAAGGCCTATCGGACCTAACCGGCTCCGGTGAATTTCCTGTTCTTATACCAAATACCAGAGGATTGGAAAACGCTCTGGAATGCGGCGTCCGATCCATCGCTGTGTTCACTGCTACGAGTAACTCATTTACCCTAAAGAATACGAATGCAACCCGTGAAGAAAGTATGGAACGCATTCGCGCCATCGTCAGCGCATTGCGGTCCCTGGGAATGCAGAATGAAGTCCGCATACGCGGATATATCAGCACTGTGGTAGACTGCCCTTACGAAGGCCCGCAGGATCCTGCGATGGCCGCAGAAATGGCAAGCCAGCTTCTTGATCTTGGATGTTTTGAGATTTCCCTGGGCGAAACCATTGGCACGGCTGTTCCGGCAGATATTCGACGACTGCTTGATTCAGTGCTTGCATCGATTCCAGCCGAGCGCCTGGCCGGTCATTACCATGATACCAGGGGCACTGCTCTGGCTAACGTCTTCGCTTCCCTGGATTACGGCATTCGTAGCTTCGATTCCAGCGCCGGGGGTATGGGAGGCTGTCCCTATGCTCCGGGCGCTGCAGGAAACCTGGCCACCGAGGATCTAGTGTACAGCCTGGAGCGATCGGGCATGACTACTGGCGTTGATCTGGAGCTTCTAGCCGAAGCTACCTCCTATATCGAGCAGGCTGTAGGCCGACCTTCCACCTCCCGAGTGTACCAGGCCCTAAAGGCAAAACGCAAATGAAATCCTACCAGACCATCGACGATATTCGCGCAGCCGTCCATTCAGCCAAGCAGGCCGGCAAAACGGTGGGCCTCGTTCCTACCATGGGTTTTTTGCACGAAGGGCACCTGGAGCTGATCCGGCAATCCAAACAGGATTGCGATGCAACTGTAGTATCAATCTTTGTAAACCCCACGCAGTTCAACGATGCTTCCGATTACCAGAACTACCCGGTAGACATCAAACGGGATCTGGACCTGCTTGCGAACGAAAATGTCGATTTGGTTTTCCTTCCCAATCCGCAGGAAATGTATCCGGAAGATCTGCCCGAGCTTAAGATGTCCATGCCTTCCCTTACGGCCAACCTGTGCGGCAAATTCCGGCCCGGTCATTTTGATGGGGTACTTCTGGTAGTCTCCAAACTGTTTCAGATTGTGAGTCCATCCAACGCTTACTTCGGCTTAAAGGATTATCAGCAGTATCTGGTAATTCATGCCATGGCCCGGGCGCTTAACTTTCCGGTAAAAGTCCTGGGCTGCGAAACCATAAGAGAAGAGGACGGCCTGGCCATGAGCTCTCGAAACGCCAGACTGTCCCAGAAGGCCCGTGGTCATGCAGCGCTCATTCCCAGAGCGCTCAATCTTGTGCAAAAGACTCTACAGGATCGGCGGGGCCGGCCGTCGGTGGACTGCGCCGAGTTGTGCGAAATTGCCTGGGATGTAGTAGAATCCGGAACCCTGAACCGCGTGGAGTACATGGACATAGTCGATCCAAACACTCTTGAGATATTGGAAACTCTCGTTCCCGATCAAGAGGCGCGAATAGCAACGGCGGTCTTCTGCGACGGCGTACGGCTCATTGACAATAGATCCATCCAATTCTGATTGACCAAAAAATTTCCGAAAGCATGCTTCGTCATGCGATTGAAAACGATCCTTTTTCTGGTAGTTGCAATTCCGATTGTACTGATTGCAATTTTCTTCCTATATAGTTACATTCAAAGTCCGCCAGATTCGGGGCGCGATTTGTCCCTGCAAAAAGGGATTCCTTATCCGGCATTGATGGCCCATCGAGGAGTGGCAGGAGTGGCTCCAGAAGAGACTACCCCATCCTACCTGCTGGCAAGAGAATTGGGAGCCGACTATCTGGAAGGAGACATTCAGCGAACAAAGGACGGAGTCCTAATCTGCCTTCATGATGACAGCCTTATTCGGACAACCAATATCGAAGAGATCTATCCCGATCGAAAAGACAACACTGTAAATCAATTCACCTATGCCGAGTTGCTCAAGCTGGATGCAGGTTCGGACTTCAACGAAATGCATCCGGAATGGGCCCGACCATCATTTAAAGGATTAAAGATTATCACACTGGATCAGTTAGTCGATATCGCCGAGGGCGGCATTAATCGGCCGGGGCTTTACCTGGAAACAAAATCCCCCGAGCGATATCCAGGCATAGAAAAGGACATAGTAGCCCTGCTTACCCGGCGCGGATGGATCGGCAAGCCGACGCAGCAAGTGGAATCGCTGGAAGAAGAAGAGTCAAAGCCCGCCGCGCCCGCAGTGCAGGTGCGAAACATGGCTGGACGTATCATCTTTCAGTCTTTTTCCATTGATAGTCTGCACGCATTTCAGGAGCTCGCGCCCGACGTTCCGCGCGTTTACCTTTTTGATCAAGAAATGGTAGAAGAGGCCGGTGGCTTTCCTGCGATCCTCGATCGCGCACAAACGGCGAGCGCCGATGCAGGCCCCTCCGGTTACATGGCCTGGCCCTGGTATACTTCGCAGATCCATGCCAGAGGTATGATTGTTCACTACTACACCATCAATCAATCCTGGCAAATGTGGCTCATTCATCAGTTCGGCGCCGATGGAATATTCACCGATCGAATCGACATCGCATTGGACTACTTTGGTCGATTAAAGTCAGCCAATCTAGAAGACTACTTCAAACGCATCAACTACTGATCACCCATGGCTGCCTGCTAAGTATTTATATACTATCTATACTTGCTTAGCAGGCCTCACCGTTTTGTGCAAAAAAGTCCTTGCCACGAGCTTTGAGCGACGATAACCTACTATCGTCTATTGACGCCTCACGCGGGAGGACCGCATGAAAAAAATCGAAGCAATCATCAAGCCGTTTAAGCTGGAGCCCGTCAAAGAAGCTCTGGTAAATGCGGGAATCCACGGCATGACCATTCAAGAGGTCAAAGGGTTCGGGCGGCAGAAGGGCCATCAGGAAGTCTTTCGCGGTGCGGAATACACCGTAGATTTCTTGCCCAAGGTGCTGATTACAATTATCGTCGAAGATAACATCGTAGATGATGTAATCGAAGTAATCACCGAAGAAGGCCGCACCGGAAACATTGGCGATGGAAAGATAATCATTACGGAAGTGCAACAGATTGTGCGCATCCGAACCGGAGAGAAAGGGGAAGCTGCGGTAAAAAGCTAGCGGATTCGTGTATAGTAAAAGAGCAGCCATACTGATTTCTTGTATACTAACCGTGGTTTCGATCACGGTTCTTTCTGCGGCCCCCTCTGAATCACAAAGCAATCATCTGCAGCTGAGTGCAAATCTGGAAGGCAATCCGCCCGTTTCGCATGCAGGTTTCTTTACGCTCCACTGGAGGCCGGACGTTCGCAAGGGCGAGCAACGCTATTTGCTTGTAGAATCTAGATCGCCTGACTTTCGAGATCCAACGGTTTTCTTATTCGGAACAGATCAATCCATTGCAATGAGCGGAAAGCTCGATGGCGATCTGTATTACTCGGTGTTCCTTCTTGCACCAGTCCAGAAGAATGAGCCCCATTCCATAGACCCATCGCTCTCTTCCGATGTGGATGCGGTGTTAAAGGAATATCCAGACTATCGGGCGGTAGAACATTCGGCCCCTTTCCACATTCGCATCGATCATTACAGCCTGGCCACCGCATTCGGATACTTTGGCGCCGGTGCATTCTTATTTCTAATTACAGGCCTCGTAATTCTCATTGGAACCTATCGCAGCAAGGAGGACTCATGAATACGGCGCTGGATCTAACCACGGCCATAACGGTACTGGTTGCATTCAGTATTCTCTGGGTTGGCCTTGGATACCTCTGGGGCCGGGGCAACAAGGAACTGGATGATTACATGCTGGCGGGCCGGAAGGTAGGACTATCGCTGGCAACCTGTACAGCCATGGCCACCTGGGTGACCAGCAACACCACAATGGTGGCTCCGCAACTCGCCCTTCAAATGGGAATCTGGGGAATGGTCGGTTACAGCCTGGGATCCGTGGGCTTGCTACTATTTGCGCCCATGTCGGCACGAATCCGACGACTGATGCCCACGGGATACACCAGTGGAGATTTCTTCCGATTGCGATTCGGCAAGACTGCGTGGCGCATTTTTCTCATTATTAGCCTCTGTTACGGCCTATTCTGGCTCATAAGCCTGGGAATGGCCGGAGGCATCCTGATCGAATCTCTCTCTGGAATTCAATACCAGTACGGAATGACCGTCATTCTGGTAATCTGCGTCGCATACACAATGCTCGGCGGACTCAAGGCCGTAATCGGCACCGACTTTATTCAGACCATCGTAATCCTTGTGGGGGTCGTGGCAGTGGGCGTAATGATAGTCATGAAGCCCGATCTTGGATTGGATAAGATCTACCAGGAGACAATGAACCGCCGACCGCAATTATGGAACATGCTTCTACCTGCGGGCATCATGTTTCTTTTCAACAATCTGCTTTTTGGCATGGGAGAGATCTTCCATTCGAATGTTTGGTGGAGCCGGGCATTTGCATTCGGCGATGGAGTAGGAGTTAAAGCCTATTTGCTTGCAGGACTATTCTGGACTCCGGTGCCCATCGCGGCCGGATTCATTGCGCTGGCATCGGTGGCGATGGACATCAACATTCCGCAACCCGATCAAGTAGGCCCCATGGTTGCGGCCGCCGTTCTGGGCAAGGCCGGCGCCGTACTCATTTTCGTGGTCATCTTCTCTGCTCTTGCCTCCAGTCTGGATTCCTTGCTGGCAGCTACCAGTGATCTAATCCTGGAGGACGTATACAAAAGACACATCCATCCCAAAGCCAACCAGAAGACCCTGCGAAAGGCTGCCACCATTGTAACTCTATTACTGGGCGTTCTTACCTGGCTTGTATGCATCTGGAAAATTTCCGACCTGGCACGAATGCTGCATTTCACCGGTGCGCTGGTAGCCTCAACAATTTGGCCCATCGTTGCTGGACTATACTGGAAAAAGACCAACGAATACGGCGCGGCCGCCGCCATGGTTCTGGGTAGCGCGGTCGGATTGATTAGCTATTTTTCCGTAGGATTTTATGTGGCTGCTCTCACGGGAGCCGCCGTCTCTTTCCTGGTCACAGTGATTAGCACTTTCGTCTGGCCCCGTAACTTTGACTGGAAAGAGCTGCATGAGGTGCACGAGGAAGTATAGGAGTAGTTATGTATATTCCACAATCGGTTTTTGAAATACTTGTATATGGTTCCCTGGGCCTCTGTGCCCTGGCTCCGATTGTAATGCTTGTGCTCCTGGCTGTAGATTTCGTGAAGAAACGGATCTGGTAACAGCGAGCTACAACCAAACGTTTGTCCTTCCCTGCGAAAGAGAAACGAAGTAATATCCAGTGTTTAACGCAGGAGAATCCGACCAATGGAGTCGGATTAAGAATTTATGATCAATAAAGAAAAAATCCATCCTTTGCTGCAAGGTCCGGTACAGAGCCGCGATGGGATTCGCGGCATCGAACGTCCCCGGGGATTGCTCGACGCATTGCAGGAAGACAATGAGCATCTGCGCAGCCTTGCGGGTATGCATATCGTATCGGCTCGACAGTTCGATAGAAATCAAATTCTTCAGCTCAGTCGGTTGGCCGCATCCTACGAAACCCAGCCCGACCTAATTCATCCGCCTCTGCGAGGGAAGATCCTGGTAAGCGCCTTCTATGAGCCAAGTACACGCACCAGGCTTTCTTTTGAGAGCGCCTGGCATCGTCTGGGCGGGGACATCATGTCTATCACCGATCCGGCCACCACCGGAATCGCCAAGGGCGAAAGTCTTGCCGATGTGGGCGAGATGTTCAACAATTACGGTGATGTTGTGGTTCTGCGCGATAACAGCGAAGACTCGGTCTATTCCATGCTCGATTCGCTTCGAATACCAATCATCAATGCAGGTAATGGGATTGATGAACATCCCACGCAGGCACTGGCCGATATTTACGCAATCCTGAAATGGTATCCGAGTTTTGGCCGCGAAGATTTACCCGAAGACAAAAAGGTAATCATTGGAGTTATTGGAACTCCCAACAGAATGCGGACTGTTAGAAGTTTACTTCTGCTGCTGTCGCTATTCTCGAATTCGATCAAGAAAGTCTACATAGTCAATCCCTCCACAGATCTTTTCGACGCGGAGCAACAAGAAGAGCTGGAGGGGGCCGGACTGAAAATAGAAGTCATCCACAAACTGCGCGATGTGCTTCCGGAGATTGATGTCGTTTACATCAATTCCATTGCCTGGGTCGGCGATAGCTATGAGACTTTAACGGGCGATATTAAGCTAACCAGCGAATCAAACCTAAAGCCAAATTCCATCATATTGCATCCCCTTGCCAGGGGCGAAGAGCTTGATCCATCGCTGGATAAGACCGAACATAACTGGTATTTTTCCCAGGCACGAGGAGCCGTCTTTATTCGCATGGCGCTATTGACCTGCCTGGTGCATCGAATCAATCTAGTTGTTGACTCGCCCGTGGATCAACCGGAGGAACAATGAGCGTAGCCAATCGATTGAGCATCAACTTTGACCGACTAAAGTCCAACATCAATGCGATCTCACAAATCGGAAGATCGCAGGACCATGGCATTTACAGACAGGCATTTACAGAAAACGATCTGCAGGCCCGCGGTTGGCTCTCGCAGAAAATGGAAGAGGCCGGGCTGCACATTGAGGTGGACGGAGCGGCAAATATCCATGGTTATCTGGGCGATCGAAGCAAGCCCAGCGTGGTCGTGGGCTCGCACATCGATTCGGTTCCTGCTGCCGGGCCGCTGGATGGAACCCTCGGCGTACTTACAGGATTGGAATGTCTTCAAAGAATTAAGGAAGAAGGTCTGGAACTGGGCTATCCTCTGGAGCTGGTATCTTTTAGCGATGAAGAAGGTCGTTTTGGCGGCCTCCTGGGATCCCAGTCTTTCGTAGGCGACATCAATCCGCAAAGAATTTACAATTCCCGTGATCTCAACGGAGTCTCTCTGGTAGATGCAATGAAAGCCTGCGGCTATGACGCTATCCAGGCATTGGATGCGCGTCGAAACCCCCGATCGGTAAAATCGTATTTGGAGCTTCACATAGAGCAAGGTCCGGTGCTCGACAGTCTGGATGTACCCATCGGCGTTGTAAGCCATATTACCGGCCTATTCAAGTGGTCCATTCGTTTAATCGGCAGACCGGACCATGCGGGCACAACACCCATGCCCATGCGAGCAGATGCCCTGGCAGGGCTGGCAGAGTTCTCCATGGAAATCCCCAGGGTGCTGGAAGAGAATGGCACAGAACGAAGCGTGGCTACCATCGGCAAAGTGGATCTGTTTCCCGGAACGGCCAACACTGTTCCGGGAAAGGTTGAGTTCTCTCTGGACTGCAGAGACACAGATTCCAAAATTCTGCAAGATCTTATGGATGCATTTCGCAAGGCTCTGTCGGCCATTGCCCGGCGACGAGATCTGATGTTTGAATTCGATGTACTTAGCGAGGTGGATCCAGTGGCCTGCGACGACAGCATTCAGGCCATCATTCGCAAGGCCAGCGAATCGGTGGGCTGCAATCATCATTCGATGCCCAGTGGCGCCGCCCACGATGCGCAGATTGTGGCCCGCATTGCTCCGGTGGGTATGATCTTTGTCCCCAGTAAAGCGGGACGTAGCCATTCCTCTGCGGAGTGGACCGATTGGGAAGACATCGAAACCGGAGCCAACGTGGCATTGCAGAGTCTGCTTCAAATGGCGGAAGCCCGGATCTGATGCCGAGAAGGCAGCGGCAAAACGAGCCTGCTTATGCCGCTAACACAAGGTAACTTCCAGGTAGGCCAGAAAGGATAAGCCCTAGCAGGCCGCGAAATCATGATATTTGTAGGAAAGGAGAGAAAGTGAACGAACAGTTCGAAGAGGTAGTACAGGATTTGGATCCAGAATATATCGATGTGGATCCACTTAAAAAGAGCTACTATCAATCCATTATTCAGACAAAGGAACGCTACGAGTCTCTAAAGGAACACAATACTGCATTAATGGTCATCGATATGCAGTACCTGGATGCCGCTCCCGGCCACGGAGTCTTCGCAGACCCCAAAACCTCTTCGGTGCCACCGGAGGCGCAGGAGTACTACTTTTCGACTCTGGACAATGTGGTGATTCCAAACATTCAGAGATTACTGCGCACATTTCGAAGTCGCGGATTTGAAATCATACATACGCGGATTATGTCATTGACGAAAGATGGCCGCGATCGTAGCGAAGGGCACAAGCGATTGAAACTGCACGCTGCCCCGGGATCAAAAGAATCGGAATTCTTGGAACAGGTGGCCCCGGCCGATGATGAGATTGTACTGAACAAGACTGCCAGCGGCTGTTTTACATCCACCAACATCAACTATCTGCTCAAGAATCTCGATATCCACGGACTGTTTATCACCGGAGTTTATACCAACGAATGCGTTTCCACAACGGTGCGCGATGCAAGCGATCTGGGCTATCTTGTCACATTGATCGAAGATGCCTGCACCACCGTTACGCAGGAATTGCAGGACTCCACCATTTTAACTCTGAAGGATCGGTATGCCCGTGTCATTGATACGGATACCGCAATTCAAGAAATCGAACAATACGCTTCCCGATAGCGAAGGAGAACACTATGTGCGGAATATCTGGAATTATGCATCTGGATCCCCAACGGCCGGTAAGTCCGGCCACTCTGGTACGAATGGCGGCCATTCAGTACCACCGGGGACCCGATGACTTTGGATGGAAGACTATCGAAGGCCGCGGTGTGGGCATGAGCCATGCCAGGCTTTCCATTATTGACCTACACGAATCAGGTCGTCAGCCTTTCTGGTCCGATGACGAAACCTTGCTGATGGCCCACAACGGAGAATTCTACGATTACAAGCGAATTCGCACCGATCTTTCCGCCCGCGGTTATCGATTCAGGACCAAGAGCGACTCGGAAATCGTCATGAATCTCTACCCGGATAAAGGATTTGAGCCTCTACTCAAAGACCTGCGCGGAGAATTTGCCTTTTCTCTGTACGACAAAAATCTCGATCGCCTTTATCTCGTGCGCGACCGATTCGGCATCAAACCTCTGTACTGGATCAATACTGGAAAGAGCTTCGTCTACGGATCCGAAATCAAATCCATCCTGGCCAATCCGGAGGTTCCGCGCGAGTTCTACGCAGAAGGGATATTCCACCAGTTAATGCAAACCATCGTGCCTGGGTCTACGCCGTTCAAAGGTATCCAGCAGGTAAAGCCTGGTCATTATTTGATCATCGAGCGAAGGGATGGCTCTTTTCGAATCCAGGAAAAGGCTTACTGGGACATGGACTTCCCGCAACTCGGTCAGCGCGATGACTCGGTATCCGAGAAAGAAACCATTTCCCGAGTGCGCGAACTCCTGATTGAAGCTGTGCAACATCGCCTGGAAGCGGATGTACCGGTAGGGTGCTATCTATCGGGTGGTATTGACTCCTGCTCCATTCTGGGGCTTGCAGCGGCCTCCCGACAGGATTCGGTAAAGGCATTCACCATAGGATTTGACAACGACTCCTACGATGAAAGCGCCATCGCCATCGAAATGGCCCGGGCCGTGAATGCAGACCAGGATATCCTGGAACTTTCGGCCGATCATCTATACGATCACTTCGTTAAGACTCACTGGCATACCGAACGAACCATTTACAATACTCTCGGCGTGGCCAAATACCTGATGAGCAAGCATGTTCACGAAGCCGGGTATCGCGTTGTGGTCACAGGCGAAGGGTCCGATGAGCTATTTGCCGGATATCCTTCGTTCCGAAGAGATATGTTTCTGCATGGCCTGGATCATTTACCGGAGACCGAGCGACTGGAACTCCAGGCGCAGCTGAATAAGAGCAATGCACTGGTAAAAGGAAGTATGCTGGCCGCCGAAGAAGTGATGAGCCCGGAATTGAACCGAATCTGCGGATTCACTCCATCCTGTTTGCAACCCTGGCTGGCCTGCGCCCCGGAAATCCCCGGCCTGCTTCGCCCGGAAATTCGCGAACAACTGAAAGATTACGATCCTGGCGCTGCCATTGCCGCTCAGATTGATCCAGAGATGGTGAAAAATCGACATCCGCTGGATGTGGCTCAGTACGTCTGGATCAAGACCATGCTAGAAGGCCAAATTCTTACCTGGGGAGGTGACCGCGTGGACATGGCAAATTCCATGGAGGCGCGCCCTGCATTCCTCGATCATCATCTGGCGGAAGCGGCTGTCTGGGTACCTCCGGCCCATCGAATTAAGGGAGATACAGAAAAGTACGTACTTCGCGAAGCCATGAAAGGTGTGCTGCCAAAAGTACTCTATGAGCGGCAGAAATTTGCCTTTATGGCCCCGCCAGCGCACACCGATCCCAAGAAATTGGCGGCCCTCAAAGCGCTGGCCGCAGACTATTTGTCTGACGAGTCCATTGAGGCTTCTGGCTTTCTGGACAAGGATGGAGTTAAAAATCTATTTGAGCGTTACGAAAGCTCTGCGACGCCGGCCCACGAGCTCGTTCAGCTGGATGCCATCGTCAATCATGTAATTGGAATACAGGTTATGCACCGAGACCTGGTAGAACAAGATGTGCCCACCGTTGCAGCCAAAACCGCCGAGCACCTGCGCTGGTCTGCGCCCGAATTGACTTCCGCATAAGTCTCTCTTTCAGACCTGGCGCATCCAGTTTTAGCGATCTACTGGCGCCAGGTCTCTTCG
>JAGRNC010000289.1 GCA_020440935.1 Leptospiraceae bacterium
GGTCGGTTGACTTTTTATCGGTCGACAGGGGGTGGCCAGGGATAAGACTGTTTTCCAGGTACAGGGCGCGGGCCCGCGTTCTGTGGTGAGAGGAAAAGATGCACAAATCGGTACGCCACAAATGTAATAATTCTACGATCTTTCTCTTTTTGGCAATTCTATTGCTGGCTACCTGTACATCGCGAATGGTGGTAATGCCTGTAGATCGGCCTGTTCCCCTGGCAACGGAAACTGCCAGTTGTAGCACCGTCAGTAGCGACGGTCAATGGCAGGCAGTATGGGACATGTACCGGCTATTCGATGCTGACTTTTCCGAGTTTCAGTTTAAACCTGGCGCCAGCTATCGTTACGTAATGGAGGATGGTTGGAAAGACTGGCTTACAAACGTTACGGTAGGGTTTCTTACCACGGTTACCAGGCATACGGTACTTCTGCAAGAATGCAATCAGCAGCTGGTGCTACGGACCCAGGAAGAAATGCGATCCAGCGTCGAGGATGCCCTGGCAAAACATCTTAAAGATGAAGGCACCACCCGTGAGAATAAACGTCAGCCCATCTTTATACTAACCGACGGTTCATCCGTTCAGGGAAGACTTGTCATCATTGAGAAAGATACGTTTACCGTCGAAATCGAAGCGCTGGAAAGCGAAGACTCGGATAGCGACAAACCAGCCGAGGAAGTTATAGGCGACTGGGTGCAGATGCGAAATGGCGAAAATGTTAAAGGCCATGTCCGCAATCAGAATACTACAAGCATTACCATCGAAATTACAATGGGCGACGACAAAGGCAAAACCAAGACGATTTCAAAATCAGAAATCGCACAGGTTCAGTTTAACGTGCCGCTAAATCGCGACGTAGTAAAACGAAAAACGATGGTTATTGAGCGGGACAAAGTCGAATCGATTAAGGTTCCTCAATAGAACCATTCCAGTTCGCCGCGGCATCGCAATCCAACCTGGCCGCCTGGAAATTATTGCGATTCGAAAAGCTCCAGAATCCTTCTGCGATACAATCCGGCGCCAAGTAGAAAGGCGCCCACATGCCCTGTGCGAATCCATTCCAGAGTAGACCCTGGAAGGCTATCATGCACAATTTCTACCGAGTACTCGGGAATGTAGGCGTCCTTTTGCGCTCCAATAATACTGGCCCGAAAGGAGCGAGATCGGGCCTTTTGCCGATTCATATCTGATATGCTTAGAATCTTGCGCATAAGCAGCAACGGATGCATATCCTTAATTGGATTGGCGCTGTACAGAGTGGGCCAATCGCAGGCTGTTTTCAGGGCCGCTTCCGTGTACACCGGGGCCGCGCTGTGCGACGGGACCAGAGCTGTCACTTTTGTGGCAAAATTGCATTCGCGGGCGGCCGCGGCGGCCTGATAACCACCCATACTGATTCCGCTGAACATGATATCTTTGTAACCATTGGCTCGAGCCCATCGGGCCAGGGCGATCCCTTCATCCAGCGCAGCTCGAGACATTTGCATTAAGCTTAGAACGGTGGGCAGCACGGCTTTTTTTTGTTCGGGATTCCTTCGTTTGCCGTAGTAGGGGCTTTCTAGAATTAGTTGTGCGATACCATGCTTTAGCAATGGGCTACAGATCATTTTTCTTCTGGAGTAGCCCTCATCGCCGGTGGCCGCAAAGTGAATTACCAATCGATCTGCGCCAGCCGTCGGCTCCAATAGCAAAAAGTACGCCTGCTGCGCAAAATCGGGCAATAGCTCATTGCGCTTCCATTTATATATAAACGGACTCTTGAATCGACCTTCGGCGCTTCTGATTCCATTCTTTATGTTGGATTGCAGCCATTCAATGCGAATGGGACCAATTCTTCTGCCGTCCAGTACTCGAACGTCCTTTTTTAGAAGATGGCGAATTAAGTCCGTTTCGCCCCAACCTTCGGGGAAAAATGGATTCCGATTGGCGTACTTACAGTAGGTCCAGTCAACCAGGCTTTTCACATAGAAAGAAATCTACACAGGCTGCACAGGCTCAAGGATTTTCGCAGCGCTGAGGTACTATTAGGCGCAGGCCGCTGCAATTTCCGGCACAAATTAGGAGATTTGTTCGGTCGAGGATGGAAAGGATGGCGGATCTATGATTTGATTTTTTCTTGCACTTTGCGTTGCAGCAACGTCTATCCTGCTATGCGTACTTTTCTCCGCTTCCTTTTTCTGGGCCTCTTTCTAGGAGGCTCCACCCTCACGGCGCAGGCATACGAAGGACATCCTTGTAAGAAAGGAAATCCTCAGATTCGAACATTGCTCAAGAATGGAAAAATCCAGGGAATGCCGCTGAATCTGGGAATCACCGGCGATGCAGAGATGTGGGCCACTTCCTTTTTGCCGGCGGAGGGAGAGATGCCCGAGCGGCCGGAAGACTACGATGTAGAGTTAGATGGCAACATGGATCGGGACGATTTTAGCTGCAGTTTTGCCGCATTTCGCGCCTTTGATAAGAACCAGGAAACTGCCTGGTCCGAAGGAGTAAAAGGACCGGGTATTGGGGAGGCCCTGGTGGTCAAACTGGAAGATTCCAGCAAGCCGATCAAGATTCGTCCCGGCTTTGCAATCAGCGAGGCCCTTTTTAAACAAAACAATCGACCGCGCAAAATCCGAGTATATGCCGTGGCAGCGATGCAGTCCAATGCCACGCAGATCGGGTTAATCTATTCGGATTGGAAAGTATTAACTTCGAAGGAATTCGAGCTGAAGGATCTAAACGATTGGCAGACGGTCCAACTGCCGCGGCACAATGGTTCCAATGCCCATGGCGGTTTTGTGATCATTGAAATCTTGTCCGTGTATGCCGGGAGCAAATACGACGATACTCTGATATCTGAAGTTATGAATTGAATTGCCGGCGTTTCGCGCGCGAGCCAGGCAACGGTTTCCCCGGGGCTCTTCGCTTAGAGCGCGGCGAATGGACTCCCCTCGGCAAGCGATGGCTCGCTCAGGCGATTTCATGGTCCGGGATTCTGGATTCCAGTAGTCGAACATTTTCATCTTCAGAATTCAGCTCTCTTGCTTCGTTTAGTATCTTGCGGGCTCGCTTCATGTTTCCCGCCAGCCGATGGCAGTCCGCAAGGTTTACCAGGTTCTTAACAAGTTCGCGATCGCGCAGACGGAGCTGCTCGCCCAGGTCGGCCGCCCGGTCATACTGCCCGTCCAGCTTTAGATAGTAGGAAAGCCGAAACAGGGCATCATTTTCATCCGGAAATCTATCCAGCAATGCGCTAAAGGCTTCGATGGCCAATTTGGAATTTCGGCTGCGTCCGGCAAGCTGCGCGGCCTCTCTTAATATATCTCGCTGATCGGAATACCTGGGTAGCGTACGCATACTTTGCAAGAAGGATGCAATCTTTGCTTCGCCATATGCTGCATCATTGTCGGGCGATTTCAGATGGCTGCGCAATTCCTGCCATTTTGTAAGCAGCTCGGGATCCGGGTTTTGCTCCAGGGGAGCATCCTCTTTGTAAGCGATGCGAAGTAGCGTGAAATCGTCGGTGAGGATACCGTGGGATAAAATGGCTTCTTCGATGCGATCGAGCTGGCCATCGCCTTCTTCTACTCTGCGCAGGAATTCGTATTCGTCCTCATTGATGATCCGATTTCCTTTTGGGTCTACGCCGATTTGAATATCGTCCCTTCCGTCGGATCCGATGATTACGATGTCACCGGGCTGCATTGCCATGCATTGTACCTTCAGTTTACCCGCCAGAACTCCAATGCCAAATTTTCGCAGCAGCAGTCCTTCTTCGATGAAGCTTGCCTTCTGATTTCTGTAGAGCACTGCCCAGGGATGCTCTGCATTTATGAAATACAGCATCCCTGTTTGTTCATCCACCAATCCGAGCACTGCCGAAAGCAACATGGTGCCGTCAAAAGAGATAAAAATATTTTGCAATTCTTCGAAGCAGATTCGTAGCCATCGTTCGGGACTCATGGACTGCATATCGCCGGATTGCTGCGTTCGGGAAATGATGGCCTTAAATACGACGCCCAGCACCAGAGCTCCGCCGGCGCCCTGGATAGATTTTCCCATGGCATCACCGTTGACGAAGGCAGCATATTTTCTTCCTGCAAGCTCGATGGAATGCGCCGCAATCAAATCTCCGCCAATCTCCGCTTCCCATCGGCGAAAATGAAATTGTTTCTTTTGCCTTACCAGTAGATCT
>JAGRNC010000290.1 GCA_020440935.1 Leptospiraceae bacterium
CCGCGATTACATGCATGGAAGTGGCTTCGTTCAAGGTAGCTCTTTTCGGACGATTTTTGTGTCTGGAAGACTCAATACGAATGGATGGCCGAAGGCCATGGACGGTGTGGCATAGCCCGATAAACCGGATTTCTGCGAAAGCGCAAGTAATGCGGCCACGGCCGATTCCATGGTGAATCGATATCCTTCCATGGTTTCCAGTTCCACTTCGGCAAAGGATTCGGGTCTGGATCGATTCCATGCCCGCGCAAATACATAGGATCGTTCGCTGTTTCGCGTTTTCTCGTCGGGACCGGCCGATCCTGCATCGATGCGGTTTCGCAAGAACGATTGCACTGCAGTAGATTTCATTAAACCGGTGAACGGACGAATCAAGGGGGCCATGAAAACAGGCAGTCCTGGAACCATGGAATAGACGGTAATGTTTGGAATATTCGTGGATACGCCGGCCGTAAATACATCGCCCCAGGGAATGCTGAATCCTGTGCGATCTTTGCCGGCAAGGCGCACGGTCTTCTTTAGCTTTAGAAGCGGACCGCTTTCTATCGCTCCGTTGCGACGGATTTTGTTTCCATCGGGCATTTGTAGTAGTGCGCTTTTCATTGTTCCCCGCGACATCTGACCCAGGGAAAAGAAGGCGATGTCCAGGTCGGTGGCATCGGTGCAGAGCTCTTTCACCATGGAGGCAGCGCAATCGGTGGGAACTACATCGAAGCCGCTGCCGGGAAGGAGCAGAACCCCGCCCTTTTTTGCTTCTGCATCCAGTGCATGGAGCTTTTGAAATACAGGAATTTCGCCGGTGATATCCAGGTAATGACAGCCGGCGGCCATGCAGGCACGGGCCATGGGCTCGGCCGTGTGCACAAAGGGGCCGGCACAATGCAATACGGCAAAGCAATCCTTGATGGAGGATTGAATCCGTGCGGCATCCGAAAGATCGAATATTCTAAAGGGCAGATCCAGCTCTTCGGCCAGGGGGCGAATCCGATCGGGATTTCTGCCTGCAAGTATGGCGGGCAATCCATCCGCTTTGCATTTTCGGGCGATTAGCTCGCCGGTATAGCCGCTGGCTCCATAAATAAGAAAGGATTTCATGAGGGCAGGGTAAAATTGGTTGGCTGTCAGCGCAATCGATGTAATCTTCTCGCCCAATGGAAGATCTAACCGGCAATGTAAGCAGCGAATTTGAGGCAGCCGCCTTTCTGGAGGACGGATCCCGTGTGGCCGGAAAGATGCTTCTGCACGAAGGCATTCTGGAGTTTCGGCCCAATACCGGCGCCGATTCCATTCGCCTGGGACTGGATCGACTGGAGATTAGCGCTGGCGGAAATCAAAATCGACTGATCTATTTTAAGAGCCCCCATCGTGCGGGAATCTCTGTGTACACCACCGATCGGACCGCGCTGAAAAGTCCGCAGCTGCAACGACCGGATTTGATTCCACAGATCAAGAAGATCGTTGGTCATCATCGCCGAAAGCATACAGGCTACTGGGCTGCCGCCGCCATCGTCATCGGTGTACTGGCAGGCGCCTGGCTGGCCCGGGGTCTGGTATTCGAACTGGCCATCAACAGCATTCCGGCGGATGCAGAAATCAAGTTAGGCGAGCTCATAGAGAAAAACATGGGAAGTACCATGTCCATCGTCAAAGATGAAACGGTGGATGCAGGGATCGAAACCATCACTGAGCCCATGGTTAAAGTAGCCGATTCTACTTTTCCCTTCAAATTTCATGTAATCTATAACCAGGAAGTCAATGCATTCGCCATTCCTGGGGGCTCCATCTATATACATTCGGCGCTTCTACAGAAGGCCGACTCTGCCGAAGAAGTGGCCGGTGTGCTCGCTCATGAGATGGCGCACGTAATCCACCGTCACTCAACACAGCTACTGGTTCGGCGCATTGGAATCTATGTGGCCATTGGCGCCATCTTTGGCGATACCCAGGGTTTGATTGCCGCGCTGGCCGATCAGGGGGGATTTCTGCTATCCCAGAAATTCAGCCGGGACTTTGAGCGACAGGCCGATGATACGGGCTTCAAGTTACTGGTAGATGCAAACATCGATCCGCACGGCATGCTAACTTTCTTTGAAAGAATCAAAGAGATTCAAGACGAACGAATGTCCGATACAGAAGAAACCGCCATGCAGGTCATGGGTTCCCATCCGGCCACGCAGGAAAGGATCGATAACATCAAGCAGAAGTTAGAAGAACTTCCCGAAGGGCAAAAATTTACAAAAATTCCGCTGGACATTCAGAAAATTCAGCGGAGGATCAGCCTCCCAGAATAGCCTATGAAAAGTGAAATCGTTGGTGCTCCCGCATTCGCGTCCATTCACGTTGAGTTAGATCCAGGCGAAACCATTATCGCAGAGTCCGGCGCCATGGCCTCCATGGAAGCCGATCTGGATATGAAAGCCAAACTCAACGGTGGATTTTTTCGTGCTCCCCTTAAGAAGTTTCTGGGGGGAGAATCCTTTTTTGTGAATGAGTTCACAAATAACTCTAACAAGCCAGCCCGTTGCACACTGGTGCAGGCCACTCCAGGCGACATTCGAGAAATCGAACTGAACGATGAGACGTTCTGTCTGCAGCCTGGCGCCTACATCGCATCCACTCCGGGACTGAAGCTCGGCATCGCCTGGGCAGGATTCGCATCGTTTATCGGTCGCGAAGGACTGTTCAAGCTGGAAGTGAGCGGAACCGGCAAGCTGTACTACGGCGCCTACGGCGCATTCGTAGACAAGCAGCTGGATGGCGAATACATCGTGGATACTTCCCACCTTGTGGCCTACGATCCGTCCATCAAACTGAAGATGCAGCTTGCAGGCGGAATCTTTTCCAGCTTCTTCGGCGGCGAAGGTCTGGTTACCCGACTGGAAGGCAAAGGCCGAGTGGTGCTACAAACCCGTAGCCTGAGCGGAATGGCCGGATGGATCAATCCATTCTTCTGGAGTTGATTCGAAGGAGTTAGTTATGAACACAGAAATACATTACAGACCCGGCAATGCAGCCGCGCGCGTAGATCTGGCTCCGGGCGAATCGTTTACCGCCGAAGGCGGCGCCATGATCGCCATGAGCGGAGACATGCAAATTGAAACCACCACCCACAAGAAAGGGAAGGGAAGCCTGCTCAAATCGCTGAAGCGATTGCTCACCGGCGAATCGCTCTTTCTAAACCATTACACCGCAGGCTCCGGCGGCGGTCATGTATGGGTGGCTCCCACCCTATCCGGCGATATCCAGGAAGTGACATTGAACCAGGAAACCCTGATTGTGCAGGGCGGTTCCTTTCTGGCCGCCGAGCCATCCGTAGATATGGATATGAACTGGCAGGGATTTCAGTCCATGTTTTCCGGCGAAAGCCTGTTCTGGATCAGCATGAAAGGATCCGGAAAGCTACTCATGAATTCTTTTGGCACAATCTACAGCGTAGACGTGGACGGCGAATTCATCGTAGATACAGGACATATCGTCGCATTCCAGGAAACCCTCAGCTTCAAGATTTCTAAAGCGGGCAAGTCCTGGATTAGCTCATTTCTCGGCGGCGAAGGACTGGTCTGCCGATTCTCTGGCAAAGGTAAGATCTATTGTCAGTCCCACAACCCATCGGCCTTCGGTCATGCCATGACCCCGCATCTGCGGCCGAGGCGAGCCTGATAGGAGGAATCTATGGAAGGACAAGGTTGGAATTTTAAAATGGAAGGCCGTCCGGATTTCTCTATGGCCGTAATAGAGATTCCCGCAGGCCAGACTCTGAAAGTAGAAGCCAGCGCCATGGCAGCCATGGACACAAACGTAAAGATGAAGACCCGGTTCAAAGGCGGCTTTTCGCGCTTTCTCACCGGTGAATCGCTCTTTATTAATGAGTTCACCGCCGAGGGCGGAAACGGATCGGTATCGGTTTCTCCGGGCCCTCCGGGCGATCTGTTCCATGTGCATCTAAACGGCGAAACCATGTATCTGCAAAACTCTGCATTCGTTGCCTCCGGAATGGGCGTAGAAGTGCAGACCAAATGGCAGGGCCTGGCCAAAGGATTCTTTTCGGGAGAATCGCTCTTTCTGATCAAGTGCGTGGGCACCGGCGATCTATGGTTTAACTCCTACGGCGCCATCATTGAGATCGATGTGAAAGACCAATACGTCGTCGATACTGGATGCATCGTTGCATT
>JAGRNC010000291.1 GCA_020440935.1 Leptospiraceae bacterium
GCTTACCTGGGATCCGGAGCGGCCTTAATGGAATACCAGGCCACAGAACAGGAACTGTACGAAAGGGCGAAAAAATCGCTCTTTCGCATGGTCTTCGTCGAAGGAATCATCCTGCTGGTTCTGGCAGCATTGTCGCTTTTGGGTTTTATCGCAGCCATGTTGAACGGTCCGGAAAATGTGCAACCCTATGGCTGGGTTTCCGTTCTTTATCTGCTCATTCCAGGGGTTGCGATGATCCTGGTTCGACGAAATCCAGAAATGCCCAGGGCTCAGTGGATCATTCGCGGTTGCGGACTCTGGATACTGCTATCGGTGCTGGGTTTTCCTTCCGTGCTCTCACAAAGCCCGGTGGCGGCACTAATCACCCTGGTGTTTGCCGCTAGCGG
The DNA here is from genome assembly GCA_020440935.1 of Leptospiraceae bacterium. Lineage (GTDB taxonomy): Bacteria > Spirochaetota > Leptospiria > Leptospirales > Leptonemataceae > UBA3465. The sequence goes on from JAGRNC010000291.1 coordinate 387, forward strand.
TCTGGCCCTTCTTATTTCCAGCTTCCGATTCAGCAATTAGGTCCTGGGAGCGATAGATCACCGGCGCATCGCCCCATAGACGCTCTAGATTGTAAAAGGCGCGTTGATCGGGCAGAAAAAGATGCAGGATCACATCGGAGAAATCTAGAATTACCCAACCCGATTCGATATCGTCCGTCTTTAGTCCTTTGACGCGCAATTCATGGCCCAGGCGCTTCTGTACTTCGCGGCCCAGTGATTTCAGCTGTACCATAGAATTGGCAGAAGCTATGACGAAGATGCAGAAATAAGGATTCACATGCTCCAGATTAATCGATAGGATTCGGGAGGCAGATTTCTCCTCCAGAATCTCGATGATCTGTTCGGCGAGCTTCTGGGCCTGCGGATCTACGGTAGGTTGGGATCCTGTCTTTTTTGCGGCGGAGGCCATGGCATTCCATTTCTCGAGAGGGCTCGAATTCAGCAATCAATACTTCAGGTCTTTAATCTGGAAATCTTCGCCCACTAGAAAGGTTCCCATTACATCCAGTGGTTTTCGCAAAAAGAAGGTACGATTCCGGGGTCGACCGGTTTTATACGCGATTCGCCGGGCAATAGAGAAACTACCGGATCGTTCCAGCACAACGCTTTCCGGCAGGGGTTTTCGCTCGTAGTTTTCTGCGTATAGAACTTCGGTGCCGCTGCCATGGAGGAATTGCTTCACTCGGCCAGCCATACCGCCACGCTCGGTACCGTTTTGCACATCCATGGTAAAGGATGCGGTGTCCAGAGCGCCGGTGCGCATCTGGGCCAGGAATTTTTCGTAGTGTTCCTTGCAACGCTCCTCATTAACCAGGAGTCGCTTTTCGTAGGGATTTTTGGGATTATCTTCGAATTGGAGCGGAGTTTCCAGCGCAAATACATCCAGCTCCTTATCGCTGGCAAAATACATAAAGAGCGATGAGAACTCTTCTGCAGTCAGATCTGTTTCGGCCAGGCTGTACAGAAAGGGCAGGCTACCATCCCGCTCCAGAAGCTCCTGCTTTTCGGAAAGCTGCCAGATCAAATTTAGCAGAATACTCTCGGATCGATACAGCCGATCCATTTGCGCCAGGTGCTCCGAGCCTTTTTCCAGAGTGGTCTGGCCATGGGCAAACTCCATGGCCTGTCCGCCGGAAATGAACTGGATTCCATGGGGGTACTGGTAGCGACCATCTTTGATGGCCAGCGGTTCGGGCAAAAAGATGTGCATTCCACCCAGAAAATCGATCAGTCTGGTGAAGTTCTTTTCGTTGAAATAAATATTGTAATCCGCACCGGTGTCCACCCAGCCTCTAAATCGATCGGCGGAGAAAGGAGACATGGTAGCAATGTTCGCTTCTTCATCGGGATAATGACTTGCGGTGTTCAAAAAGTACAGCGCAGCCTTGCTCTCCGCCGGATACATAGTCATTCTGGCAAAAGTTAGCAACTGGCCCTGCTCGTCCTGAATGGCAAAGCGAATGGATAGCTGATCGCCATCGGAGATTCGCGAGGCGACATCATCGGAGAAGAATCCCCGAATCCATTGCACAACGAAGAATCCGACCAGCACAACAGCGATGATTACGAGTATCCGAGTGAAGCGGTTCATTTCTTATTCCAAGTAAAATCTGCCCCGAACAACAGCGGCCGGCTTCCAGGCTGGCGTTGCACGCGGGTTATTTCTAGCCACCGACCCCGGCCGGTTCTTCCTGGCGGGCTCTTAGGCTGAGCTGCCCCACCGATTCCACCGCCACATCGGCTGGAATCTCTTCATGGGCCAGTACTGCGAAGTTTCTAATGGGAAACAGGCGTTCAAGTATATAAAAGATTCCGGCTCGGACGGCCGCACTGGTCAGAAACAGGGCCATTCGGCCGTTATCCTGGGACTTCTTCACTTCTTCTTCCAGGGCATCCCGCAGAGCCATTTGGATATCGGGTTTAAGCGACATTACGAAACCAAGCTCTGGATCGCGGTGGATCCCTTCGCGCAGCCTTCGATCCAGTCCTGGATCCATGGTAATGACGCGCAGAGTTTTGTCTTCTCCCAGTAGATCGCCCACGATTTGTCGCTTGAGCGCCTGACGCACCGATTCGGTGACCAGATACGGATCGTTGGGCTGGCCGCGGTCCAGATGGTCGGCAATGGTCTCCAGGATCTTGTTCATGTTTCGGATGCTCACGCCCTCTTTTAGCAAGTTTTTCAGGACGGTCTGGATTTGCCCCAGGCTTACCTTTTTGTCCAGCACCTCGTCCACCACCACTGGATTGTCTTCGCGCACGCTATCGATAATGCTCTTAATCTCCTGACGGCCCATGATCTCCTGGCTGTTTTGCTGGATAACGCTGGAAAGGTGGGTGGCAATGACGGTGGACGGATCCACTACATCGAATCCCAGGCCCTCGGCATCGGACTTTTGCGTAGGATCGATCCAGTAGGCTTTCAGCCCGTAGGTAGGCTCCTGGAACGATGCCAACCCTTCCAGAGTGCCGGTGGTGCGGCCTGTGTCGATCGCCATTAGCTTTTCCGGCTCCAGGGTAGAGCCGGCAATGTTGCTGCCATGAAGCTTCACATTGTATTCGCCGGCCTGCAGGTTCATGTTGTCCCGAATCCGCACTGGCGGAACGATCAGGCCGCTTTCTACAGCAAATCGTCGACGAAGGCGCGAGATTTGATCCAGTAACGTTCCGCCCTGCTTGGGATCCACCAGCGGAATCAGATTGTATCCGATCTCCACTTCCAGTGGCTCGGTGCGCAGGTGTTCCAGGTAGGACTCGGGCTTGCGCTCATCGGCTTTTTCTGCTTCCTGCCTCGATTGTTCTTCCACTTCTTTCTTTTTGCTTTTGTCCATCTGATATCCCAGATAGATCAGTCCGCCACCCAGAGTGGACATAGCGATGAGAGGAAATCCAGGAAGAAATCCGGCAAGAATGAGAAAGCCACCGGTGACGTACATAATTCCGGTATTAGAAAGTAGCTGCGTCTTTAGATCGCGGGGCAGCGAATCTTCGGATGTGCTTCGGGAAACGATAATACCGGTGGCCGCAGAAATCAGGAGGGCCGGAATCTGCGAAACCAGCCCATCCCCGATGGTAAATCGGGTGTAGATTTCCAGGGCTTTTGTGAAGCTCTCGCCCTGGATGGTTACTCCGAGTATTAGACCGCCAATAATGTTGATAGCGGTAATGACCAATCCCAGACGAACGTCGCCCTGCACAAATTTAGAGGCACCGTCCATCGCTCCATAAAAGTTCATCTCGGTCTGCAGTAAGTTTCGGCGCTTTCGTGCCTCGCGTTCGTCGATGTATCCGGCCTGTTGATCGGAGTCGATGGCCAGCTGTTTACCGGGCAAGGAATCCAGAGCAAATCGGGCAGCCACTTCCGAAACCCGGGTGGCGCCTTTGGTAATTACTAAGATCTGCACCAACGTTAAGATCAGAAAGATAATGATTCCGACTACGTAAGAGCCTACGCTATTTCCGCCGCCCACGACAAATGAACCAAAGGCGCTGACCAGGGCGCTATCCGCCTGATCGCCTTCTGTCAAGATCATCCTGGTAGTGGAGATGTTTACCGCCAGTCGGTAGATTGTGGTAATGAGAAGCAGAGTGGGAAAAGCGGTGAACTCCGCGGGGCTGTTTGTACCCAGCGAAGTCATCAAAATCAGGATTCCGGAAAGCAGACTCACACCAATCAGTACGTCAAGCAGCGGTCCGGGCAGCGGAACGATGATCAGCGTAAGGATAAAGAT
>JAGRNC010000292.1 GCA_020440935.1 Leptospiraceae bacterium
CACATCAATTGATTATGCTCATCACGGTCTTTGTACTGGCCGTATTTCTGGGATTTGAACTCATCTCTAAAGTGCCCCCAACCCTGCACACCCCGCTCATGTCGGGAAGTAATGCGATTTCTGGTATTACTCTGGTGGGTGCCATGCTAAGCGCCGGCGCAGATGCACAGGGCTCAGTTCTGTTCTCAATCGGATTTCTCAACCTGGATGTAAGTCTTACATCTTTGCTGGGATTCATGGCAGTGGTTTTTGCCACTATTAACGTAATCGGCGGTTTTCTGGTCACGGACCGGATGCACCGAATGTTCAATAAACGGAAATAAGGCGGTAGCGAATGCATCAAGAGGATATACTCATTATTGCATATTTGATATCGTCGGTATTATTTATTATCGGTATCAAAGAACTGAGTGCGGTTAAGACGGCCCGGCGCGGGAATTTCCTGGCGGCTCTGGGCATGTTTCTGGCCGTGGTAGTTACTCTGTGGGACCAGAAGATCATTGGTTATGAATTGATCGTCGCTGGCTTCATACTGGGGGCTCTGATCGGCACGATCATGGCGGTAAAAGTGGCCATGACCGGAATGCCTCAGATGGTGGCCCTGCTCAACGGCTTTGGCGGCATTGCATCTTTGCTAGTGGCCCAGGCTGAATTTGTGCATGGATCCAATCATCCAGTGCCTATTGGGGTTAGTATTGTTCTGTCGATTCTGATCGGCGGAGTAACTTTCACAGGTTCCATGGTTGCCTTTGGTAAACTGCAAGGAATCGTTACCGAGAAGAGTGTAATGTTTCCCATGCAGCATCTGCTCAATGCTCTGCTGATTCTGATTGCGTTTGGACTGGGGACGTTCCTATCCATTGGCGGTGAAGCAAGCACAGAAGCGTTGCATTCCGTAGGTCTTGGCTTTCTGGCCGGCGATACCCTGTCCTACACCATCGCTGGCATATCGCTACTGCTGGGCATACTGCTCGTAATACCCATCGGTGGCGCGGACATGCCGGTCGTTATTTCGCTGCTAAACTCCTACTCAGGGATTGCAGCGGCCACGACTGGATTCGTCCTTGAAAACACTGTGCTGATTATCACCGGATCTCTGGTGGGCGCCTCGGGAATTATTCTAACACAGATCATGTGCAAGAGTATGAACCGATCGCTGATGAACGTTCTGCTGGGAGGCTTTGGCCAGACCCCGGTAGCGGCCAGCGGAGAAACCAAAGAGATTACGATCAAAGAGATCGGAGTCGAAGAAGCAGCCATGGTTTTTGAAACAGCCAGAAGCGTAGTGATTGTTCCCGGATATGGAATGGCCGTGGCTCAGGCGCAGCACGTAGTTCGGGAGCTTTCCGAACTTCTCGAAAAGCATGGAGCCGAAGTACGATTCGCCATCCATCCTGTGGCCGGGCGGATGCCGGGTCATATGAACGTACTTCTTGCAGAAGCTAATGTCCCCTATGAGAAGCTATACGAGATGGACCAGATCAATGACGATTTCTCGAATACCGATCTGGCGCTGGTGATTGGAGCGAACGATGTTACCAACCCGGCCGCGCGCCATAACGAAGCCAGCCCGATCTATGGAATGCCGATTCTGAATGTGGACAAGGCACAGACGGTAGTTGTAATTAAGCGTTCCATGCGATCCGGATACGCCGGTATCGATAACGAACTCTACGGCTACGACAACTGCTTGATGTACTTTGGCGATGCCAAAGATGCCGTTGGTAAGCTGATCGCGGAAATCAAAGCGAATCTGAACTAGGGTTCGATTTAGATTGGAGAGAAGAAGGCGGGCTGTTTGGTCCGCCTTTTTTGTTTTTATGGACCCGTGTAGCTACCGTTACAGGTTCACCCAGAAAGGCGGGTTATTACGGGACCGAACCCGGGGAGCGGTGTATCATGGAGCAGAAGAAAAAAGAAAAGAAAAAGCCCACAGGTTGGTTTGGTAGCAGTCACGAACAATGGATGGAGCGGAATCGTGCTGCGCTCGTGGAAAGCTTCTTGCGGGGAGCGACTGATGTGGATGGAGCTCTAGGACGGCTGCTGGTCGTTTTATCGAGCCTGCGAGACCTTGTGGTTCGCAGTGGCGACGATCTGGCCGTATCGCTCATGCACTTCCCCGAAATACTAGAGATGATCGAGAAGGAGCAGGGTGAGTTTAGAAATGCGGCCGCCGATCAGATGGAGCGTACAAAGGATCTTGCTACAGTAGCCGAAGAACTGGATGCGGTGGCGCATGAGATTGCCCGGGGTTTGGAGCGAGGTCGTGCTTCGGCGGAAAGCGCACGGTCCGGAGGCGCAAGCATCAGCGAAGGAATCGGAAACATTCATACATTGACTCGCAGTATTGCAGACAGATCGCAGCGGATTCGCTCGATCAATGACTCTCTGGGCCATGAGATGCACGGTCTGGGTGAGGTGTTGAAAGAGGTGGAGAAGCAAACCGAGCAGGTGAAGGGCCTCAGCGAGCAAACAAATATGCTGGCTTTAAATGCCAGCATTGAAGCGGCGCGAGCCGGAGAGTACGGTCATGGATTCGCAGTAGTTGCCGATGGCGTCAGCGATCTTGCGGCTAAGTCCAGCGAGGCAGTAAAGAGTATTGAGCGGGCCCTGGAAAGCATGAATCGGCAATTCGAGTCCTGGGCCGATCGAGCCGTGGGACAGATGCAAGAAACAAATGAAATTAACGCATCCGTTCAAGGCCTCGAAAGAATCGTAGAAGGAAATACAAAGTCGGTGAAGGAGGTGCAAGCTCAAATCGATGCCTCCACCGATCTTTATCTGGAATTGGATGCACAGATTCATGAAATCAATAAGACTACCTCCCTGATTTCCGATTCAGCGCAGCAGATAAATGCACGAGCCGATTATATCCACGAAGCCGCAGACCATATCCGCAATGACATCGGCAAGCTGGATGGAATGGTGAACCAGTCGGTGGAGAAGATAACAAATCAGAACCCTGAATGGCTGATTGAATTTCTAAAGCGTCGCCGCCGCGATCATCTAAAATGGATGACCGAGGTGGATGCAGCGCTGACGGCGAACGAGGCGGGAAGGTTTCCGCAGCTGGATCATCGCAAGTGCAATATGGGACTGTGGTTATACATGACCATAGTGACCAGCGAAGGTCAGCAAGTGGTTCACAATGCCCTGGAGGATCCGCACCGTAGACTTCACGAATGCGCCGCATCCATGGCCCGTTTGGTATCTGACGGACACCTGGAAGGTGCCAGAGCCAAGCGAAGCGAGCTCACCGCGATTTATGAGGAGATTGCCGTTCTGTTCGATCGGTACGAAGCGTTTCTAGAAAAGCAGGTGCTGGACTCGGTATTGGGTGAATCGTGAGCGCAGGCTTCGGCACCTCGCCGAGTTGCAGGGCGAGGTGCACTGTGAGTCAGGGTTGAGATGTTCGATGGATATCCCTGTGTTTGCTGTTTGATCAGGCGGCTTCCTGGTATTTCAATTCCAGACTACGGCTCTTAACCCAGCGGTCGCCTGACTTGATTTCATAAGTGTATGATTTGAGCCGTCCATTGGAATCGTATTCGTGTCGGCAGCGCTCGGTAGCGCCAGCCGAAGTCCTGGTGCGCAGAATTAGATGACCAGCCTTGTTATATTCGAAATCAATCTTTGCGATCTCATCCTGGGAGGTCCCAAAATGCACCTTCTGGATCTGTCCCTGATTCAGTTCAATGGTAAATGAATCGGTATCCTTTCCTGCCTTCTCGGTCCCTTTGATCTGGTTTGGGGCGTAGGAAAAGGTGTGGGTCAGAGTGCTGCTACCGCTAGCGTCCAGGTAATTAATAGAATATAATTTCTGGGAGCGATAGGTGCGGACTTCGGAAGACAGTAGCTTATCTGCTTTATCGTAGAGCTTTTCGGATACTGGCAGGCCGCCTTCGTATTCGAAAACTGTGCGTCCCTTTTTATCTCCATTGGCATCGTAGTACACCTCTTCGATTAATCGACCACGTTCATCATATTTCAGGAGGGCCTTCTCGGTGATTTCGTCTTTTTCGTTTCGTGCTACAATCAGAGTTGGGCCGGAGTGTCCATCCTCTACAATGTAGGGTGCGAGTGGGCTCCATCGAGCAGGATTGTATCGAATACTGGCCTCGGTGGATGCGGAGG
>JAGRNC010000293.1 GCA_020440935.1 Leptospiraceae bacterium
CCGCATATTTGTTGGAGGCCTCTGTTAGCTGGTCCAGCGCGTCCCGCATGGTGGCGAACTCTCGATCATATTGCCCTTCGTACAGATCTTTTGCTGCATCTTCTTTCCCGGCACGGAGCAGCTCGATGAGTTCATCGGTTTTTTGGCTCCAGGCCGGATAATGATCATGGAATTGAGTCAAGGCTGGATGCTTGTGGCCTTTCGTTTGATTCCAGAGTTTCTCAAATTTTTCGAATCGCTGGAGCACCTGATCTCGATTTTCCTCTATGTCCTTGATCTTTCTTGTTGCATAGATGCTATGAAGCCCGGCCAGGTTGGACTGGTAAGCGTCCCGATCCGCTTCCAGCAAAAACCCTGTGCTTCGCAGTCGAATTTCATAGATATTCTGTACATCGCGCTGCACCGAGTACAATGCATAAAAGGAGAAGCCCGTACCTCCGAGCAGTAAGAATGAAATCAATAAAAAGCTCAATCGCAGCAAACTTCGGATGCGCATAGTTGCTTTGTTCACGGATGGGTGCATAGTTCAAGTCATTCCCTGGTTTATTTGTGAATTATGCTATGCAACCGGTGACTGCGCGCTTCAAATGCGGGGGAGTCGTCCGTGGAAAATTGGCCGGCTCTGTTTATTCAAAGTACGGCGGAGTTGAAAGAATAGAGCGTTACATCGGTACAGGGTTTTGCCGATGATAAAAAGAATGCCATGCTCTTCGGAAATGCGACGCTCATCGGAGGTTCCATTTCGGACACGGCCGCGCACTACGGAAGATAAACCGATTACCTATGCGACACGATGAACTCAAAGTGCTTTCTGATTCGGGCGCGGTCTATATCAATCGCATTCGCTCGGTGCTGGTGCTATTGTACGTCCTGGCCATCATTGCCTCTTTCAATCGGAATAGCACTCTACAGAATGTGCTTTATTTTATCGCCACTGGTGGCATGGCCCTGTATTCCATAGGATTCTATTTCTGGCATGCACGCAGTCCGATTCCTAGAAAGATAGCAAAGGTCCTGGTCGTTCTGGACCTGCTGCTTGTGATTATGACCATGATTGGCGGTTCTCTGACCGTGGATGCCGCGCAGGGCACTCTTCGTAGCCCGCTGTTATATTTAATCATCGTGATGATCATCGTTTATTCCGCATATCTGCTGGATCCGGCTTTTACGGCATCTATTACAATCCTGGGCGCGCTGGGCTCGGTAGGCCTCACGGCCGCCGCCCATTTTGCAGGGATTCAGTTTACCTGGGATGCCGAACAGGCACTAGAACGAGGGTATTCGCCCTGTTCTACGGAGATTTCCCGGTTTTTATTCTTGCTCGCTTCGGGCATGGTAACCCGCGTCATTCTACGCCTGGCGCAGCGGGCCCTGGGCGTGGCCCATGCGCTGAACGACGGCCTGGAATCTCAAGTTCTGGAGCGCACCAGCCAGCTCAGCGAATCTTTGGAGAGTCTAAAGGCCCTGAAGCATCAGCAGGACGCCGATTACTTTCTCACATCTTTGTTGCTCAATCCTCTGGGCGGCATATTTGCAAAGACCAATGCAGCTGAGTTGGATGCCTGGCTAAAACAGAAGAAGTCGTTTCATTACCGTCAGTGGGAGGCAAGCCTGGGCGGAGATCTGGTGGCCGCCTACAACATTCGGCTGAGGGGGCAGCCCTACGTTGCCTTTATTAGCGGCGATTGCATGGGTAAATCTCTGCAGGGTGCGGGCGGCGCTCTGGTGCTTGGCACAGTTTTCAAGTCGATCGTATCGCGCACGGCGCTGGCGGTAAGCCAGCAGCAGCGTTATCCGGAGCAATGGCTGAAATCATGCTTTCTGGATTTGCAAACTGTATTTGAGACCTTTGATGGCAGCATGGTGACCTCGGCCACAATTGGTCTTCTGGATGAACAGCGCGCCGTTCTATATTATACAAACGCCGAACATCCCTGGACTGTGTTGTATCGCGATGGGCAGGCCAGGTTTTTGGAGCAAGAAACCAGGCTTCGACGCATTGGATTTCCCTGGATCGAGGATCTTTTCTATTTGCATGTAACCCGATTGGAAAGCGGCGACACTGTCATCTTTGGCTCGGACGGTCGCGATGATTTGATTCTGGGCAAGGATAAGAATAACGACTACATCATTAATACCGATGAAAATCTGTTTCTACAATCTGTGGAACAGGCGCATGGAAAGCTGGAACCCCTATCCAACGTCTTAAGCGGCATTGGGGATTTCGTGGACGATGTATCGCTGTTGCGCATTGCCATCCCAGATGGCCACGGTCCCGAAACATTTCAGAAAACCAGAAATCCCGATGTGCGTTTCATCCCTCCCGATCAGCTTTCCGTAGAAGCCAAACGATTGGAAGATGCGGGCGGAATACAATCCGGGGATCCTGCCCATGTTCGCAGCCTGTTTACAATCTATCAGCGAATGGGAGATCCGCGAGCGGCGGATGCAATTCTTCGATACAGCGATTTACGTCCGGAATCGAATTCTGTGCTCCTGGGAGCGGTGAGAATTCTGAAAAACCATGGAAGGTTCGCCGAGGCCGTGGATGCCAGTGAGCGGCTGCGCCTGCGCGATCGTAAACTGGTAAGAAACCTGGAGATACTGGCAAGATTGCACCGAACTCTGGGCAATACGGATCGAGAACGCACCATTCTGCTGGAAGTGGATGGGCTCCGCCGATCTCTTAGAGGGCAGACTTGAATCAAAGGAATTGACTCTGACCGCGGCCCTGTGTACACTTCAAACAGGCCATCCGATGAGCGAAACAACTACCATTTCTAATCCAGCCGAATCCGTACCTATCCGACTCGCAGACTATCGACCGTCTGCCTTTGGCGCAAAAAGCGTCAGGCTACAGTTTCGAATACATGAGGATCATACTCGGGTAATTTCCCGGGTTACTTACCATCGCAACGATTCCAATGCAACAGAGTTAATCCTGGATGCCCAGGATCCCAATCCAAACCCGGGATCGTTTCTGGTTTCCATTGAGCAAGATGGAAAGTCTCTGGCGCCTGCATCCGCCGCCCCGGTGCAAACGGGGATGTACTACTACGATTCGGCTAACGATCGGATTCATCTAAACTTTGGAGATGCATCCGCAACCACGCTCCTAATTGAAACCTACTTAGAACCACAGGGAAACTCGGCTCTTTCCGGGCTCTACAAGAGCGATCGATGCTTTGTGACTCAATGTGAATCGGAAGGCTTTCGGCGTATCACTCCTTTCCTGGACCGGCCGGACGTAATGAGCACGTACGATGTGACTCTGGAGGCGCCCCGGGATTTGTGCCCCGTACTGATTTCCAATGGTAACCTGGTGGAAGCCAGCGACATCGGCGATGGCTGGCATAGGGCCCGATTCGAAGATCCGTGGCCCAAGCCAAGCTACCTTTTTGCCACCGCCAACGGACAGTTTGACTCTATAGAAGATACATTTGTTACCAGCGGCGGCCGCAAGGTACGTCTGCGCGTGTATACAGATACCAATAGTGCAGAAAAAGGACACCATGCTATGGAAGCGTTGAAGCGCTCCATGAAATGGGATGAAGATACCTTTGATTGCGAATATGATCTGGACGATTATGGGGTAGTGGCGGTGGCCAAATTCTCTATGGGAGCTATGGAGAACAAGGGTCTGAACGTATTTCGCGACAGTCTGGTTCTTGCCAGTCCGGATACGGCCACCGATGGCGATTACCAGAGCATCATCGATGTAATCGGTCATGAGTACTTCCACAATTATTCGGGCAACCGTGTAACTCTGGCGAACTGGTTCCATCTAAGCCTGAAAGAGGGCCTGACCGTAAACCGCGAACAATTATTCACCGCCTTTACTACGTCGGATGCTACCGAGCGGATCGGCGCGGTGCAGGTGTTACGCAGGGGACAATTCCCGGAAGACGACGGCCCCAACAGCCATCCAGTGCTTCCTTCCGAAATTGGCGCTGTGGACAACATCTATTCTCCCACAGTATACCTGAAAGGATCCGAAGTCATTCGTATGATGAAGACCATGATGGGTGAAGCAAGTTTCATCCAGGGCGTAAAGGACTACTTTCGCGCCTACGATGGTCGCGCGGTCACGATTAACGAATTCGTTGCATCCATGGAGAAAGCCTCTG
>JAGRNC010000294.1 GCA_020440935.1 Leptospiraceae bacterium
GTCAGATGCACATAGTCCAGACCGCCAGGAACGTTGATGGGATCCGGAATATGATTGAAATTGGATTCTTTGGAGCTGGCTACTTCCACGGATTCTACTCCCTGGATCTTTGCTTGCTCGATAGCCTTCTTGGACCAGCTACCGGTATTGATGTATCCGGCTTTTCGGCCCTTGCCCGAAAGGTTCATCGGGATGAGCGCGAACTGGGTGGATGCGCCGCCGCCCATATAATTAATGTCAAAGCGATCGGGAAGGTTCGCAACCTTGCGCATTAGTTCGAATGATTTTTCATGAACGGCATCGAAGATCTTCCCGCGATGCGACATTTCAATGATGGACATACCGCTGCCCTGGAAATCCAGGAATTCATCCCGCGCTTTTTCCAGAACTTCGACCGGCAAAGTGGCCGGCCCGGCAGAAAAGTTAAAGATTCTACTCATGTTTCCGAAAAACCTGCGCCCCGGCCCCCCGTAAAGTGAAAAGCAGTCCCATAGGACGGGCGATTCGCAATCTCAGGCCTGGCTCAGGGCGCGCAACTCCTGGCTCCGAGCGGCAATCGTTTCGATGCCTATATTCAAGCGATTGGATGCCTCGTTGATTCTACTCACCTCGTTGTCCAGGCTGGAAATGGTGCGTGCTAATTCTTGCTGCCCTTCAATTTGTTCTCTGGCGGTGCTCATAACGGCGCCGGCCCTGTCCTTTTGGACTTCCAATTCCTTGATCAGATTTGCCAGTATCTGATTTTGACTTTCCAGCAATTCAGACGTTTCCTGCACCTGTAGTTCCGTTTCTTTGGTTCGATCTCTCTGTCTTTGTGCCTGATCATGGGCCGTATTGGCATTGGATCGCGCTTCGCTAATCGTTTGCAGCGATCGTTCTACGATATCGCTAATTTGTCGCACATTGTCGGCGGTGTATTCCGCCAGTTTACTAACTTCGGTAGCCACTACCGAAAAGCCACGCCCCGCATTGCCCGCTCGAGCGGCTTCAATGGATGCGTTGAGCGAGAGTAGATTCGTTTTGTCGGCAATTTCAGTCATGATCGTTGTGATCTGTCGCACGCTGGCAAATGCCTCTTCCAGATTCTCCAGGCTTTTTGCCGTTTCGGTAATAGAGCGCTGCGTCTGATCCATGCTGCGCATGCTTTCTGTTGCCGATCGATTCAGGGACTCATTGGACTTCTCGATTCGAGCAATGATCTTTTGTAGATTCTGGCTTTCGGAAGCCATTCGTTCGATTCCGCTGCTTTGTTGCTGCACTGTCTCGGAAGCAGAACTTGCGCCTGCCGTGAGGTGGTCGGAGACTGCATTTGCCTGCTCCAGGGCAGCCGCCTGCGTTTCGATGCGGCCTGTGGTATCCTCTACGAATTCTTTGAATTCCGTCGTGATTCTTTCGAGTTCCATAGCATGGTCCGCCAGCTTAGCTTTTCGTTCTTTTAACGAATGAATCAATTGGGCTTTTTCGGAAGCATGGTCCTCGGCGATGCGCGATAGCCCCCGATGCATCTGCAGCACCGCCGCCACGAGACCACCCGCCAGAAGGATGAATAATGTCTGCAATACTGCATTGGGCAGACTGACTATGCCGCGTAGTGGGTCGGGCTTTCCGGCGAAGATAAGGCCCGAATGGCCGGCTGCCACAAGAGCGGCCGCGTAGAGCGCTGCGCCATATAGAGTGACCAGAAACGTAAATCTGGGCGATCCCAGAAGGGCCGAGTAGCCGATGCTAATGAAAAAAATCGCATAGACCGGCATGTTTGCAATCATGGCCGCCGATTCGGACTTCCCGCTAAGGCATACTACGAGGACGATGCTACCCAGTGTTGTGAAGTCCAGGAATCCCGCCAGGCGGGCAAATCGGCGTGGAATGCGACCGCCCCGCATCTGGTATAATCCAATAAATCCAATCAGTAAGTACACAACGGTGCCCACCGCTTCCGCCTGAATCAGGACCAGATGGAAGCGGCCCATCCCGGTGGCCAGCACCGCGCCTGCGAATACTACTCCAAGGCCCAATCGAACGTAGTTGGAAATTCTATAGCTATGCGAAAGTATGGCTTCGGCGGACCGCCTATCGTTCGCTTTTTTCTTTGTTTGCATGTTACTCTTCCTTCGCCGATCCTGGGGTACAGGCTTGACCATTGTCAAGGCAAAGACCTGACAGAGCGTCGAAAATAATTGGGAGACCTCGCCGTGGATGGGAGAATGGGGTATTTTAGCGACGAGGGTTAGAGATTTGCCCTGGCCTTGTTCGCCGAGCGTGCCGCCGAGTCGGAGTTTCGGCAAAAAGGGGCAACTGGAAGGCGGCAGACGAGTTGTGAATCTGGCAACAGATTCTACTGGTTATGAAATTATCATTATCTACATTAGAAAATCAGCTATTTCTTGCGCGGCATGATCTACTCTGCCCTTACTTTAAAGATAGGCCTGCCTCTCTTCTATTCCTTAGGGGCGACAATGTAGGTCAAATGTATCGCATGCTCATGGATGAAGGCTACCGAAGGACCGGGGAGCACCTGTACCGGCCGGACTGCGCAGGATGTCGCGAATGCCAGGTATATCGGGTTCCGGTAAGCGATTTCCAGATGCGAAAAAGTCAGCGCAGGATCTTTCGAAGCGGAAAAGCCCAGTTTGACCATCGTCTGGCCGATCCGGAGCTTACCGAAGAAAAAATGGATCTGTATCGAAGATACTTATCGGGCCAGCACGGCGATCCGGAGCAATCCGAAGCCCTGGATGAGTATTCTTACCGGGAATTCTTTGTACGGTCCTTTCTGGGCGATCGGACACGGGAACTGCAAATCCGGGATGGGGACCGTCTGGTAGGCGTGGGGATTTGCGATTTACTGATGGATGCCTGGAGCTCCGTTTATTTCTACTTCGACCCGGAGTATTCCAATTACTCACCGGGTCACTACTCAATGCTTCTGGAAGTGGAACTTGCTCGAGACCTGGGATTCAAATACTATTATCCGGGCTACTTGATCCACGGTATTCCTGCCATGGAGTACAAAAACCGGTTGCGCCCGGCGCAGATAAAGGTGATAGGTAAGGACAGTTTTTCTGAATACCAAACTTCGACCGATGGATCTTGAATGCGGATTTTTTTGCTTCGGACCTCTAAAGTGGTAAGGCCCATCGTCGATAAGGAAGATGTGATTGATAGTCTCTAAAAAATGTAGAGAAAGAACAGGGGGGCTTTTGTCCCCCCTGCTGTTTTTTTTCGCCATTTCCATTTGTCCATCGCTGATTGCAGAAGAGCGTCCGGACCCACAATTCAAACGACCCATCGACAAGCCCTGGATCAAATACGGGACGCTTTCTTTTTCCTATGGTCCTGCCTTGAATGCAGGCGGAAGTATTATTGATGGGGCCAGCAACGATCTTCAATTGCTGGCGCTGTTTGTAAATAATCAGACGATCTTTGACCCTCTTTATACACCGATTATTCAGCAAGTCGGTCCTATTTACCAGGCTCCGTCCTTCGAACTTCGATCCGATACGTTTTCGATTGCCTATGAATCCGAGGAGTCAGAACGCTGGACCTGGGGCGTCGCATTCCGGTACCTTAGCATTCTTGGCAAAGCAAACATTCCGGACACTTTTCTGCAAGTTGATAAGTACATTCCTACCGTTAGCGGTTTCTACCAGACCACAGAGGGTACACAAAGCTGGAAAACGCTCGCAACCAGCTACGAATTGGATGGAGCGGTGGGATATCATTTTAGGCCGGGTAGCACATGGGATCCATATTTGCAACTTTCGCTGGGAGTAGGATACGGCTATCTGGGCGAGAAGCAAGGCATTTCATCCCTTATCGAATATCATGGAGCCGTTGCTGGCGGTCTTCGTATCAATCTAGGCGAATCGTATTTCCTGTATAGCGAACTGTATGCTGGTGCGCACTGGGCGGTGACCGAACCTCGGTCAAACCCGATTGACTTTACCGACGTGCTTGTAAATCCGGGAAAGGGGAGTCTGTATCTGGTGCGCATTGTGGTGGGGGCTGGATTCAGACTAAATTAAAAAGAATGAGAACTAATATTGTCCACATCGGGGCTACCGAGCTAAACTATGAAATCCGTAAGATTGTGGATGTGGCCCATGAAGTAGCGAAGA
>JAGRNC010000295.1 GCA_020440935.1 Leptospiraceae bacterium
CCGAACTTTCCAGTCTGGAAGAGCGCATCGGAAATACTGAGACCGGCGCTATTACTTCGATTCAAGCGGTGTATGTTCCGGCTGATGATTTTACGGATCCCGCGGCCGTACATACCTTCTCGCATCTATCCGCTTCTATTGTGCTTTCCAGAAAACGTGCCGGAGAGGCGCTCTATCCGGCCATCGATCCGCTGGAATCCAGTTCGCGTATGTCCAACCCATCGGTGGTAGGCAAACATCATTATGACATTGCGCGACAGATTCGCCGAACCCTGGCGCAGTACGCCGAACTGAAAGATATTATTGCCATGCTGGGTCTGGAGCAGCTTTCCAGGGAAGATCGACGAATTGTGGCCCGGGCTCGTCGATTGGAACGATTTCTAACGCAGCCATTCTTTACCACCGAGCAATTTACCGCCCATAAAGGAAGATTGGTTACTGTGGAAGACGCTCTGGCTGGCTGCGAAGCTATACTCCGGGATGAGTTTGCGAACTACCCGGAAAGCGCGCTTTACATGATTGGAAGTATCGACGAGGCAAAGGAGCGCATCGAAATTGAAACGGAGCCCGGTGGCCCGGCCAGGCAGGAGCATGCAGAGGTAGGCGTCCAGAAATGATGCATTTAAAGATACTTCTTCCGTATGCCGTATTTCTGGATACACAAGCACAAAAAGCCGTGCTGGAAACTCGCGATGGATCGCAAGGAGTCTTGCCCCATCGACGCGATTTCTGCGCGTCCATCGAGCCCGGTATCCTGCTGTATACCGACGCAGCAGGCCAGGAACAATGTGTGGCTGTGGACGAAGGCGTGGCAGCAAAGACTGGAATGGAGCTATTCGTTTCCGTGCGACATGCGGTGGCTGGTAACAATCTACAGGCATTGGATCGTTCAGTAAAGGAGCAATTCAAGGAGCGAAAATCCAGGGAGCGGGATGTTCAGGAGGCAATGATGCGGATGGAAAATGCATTCATGCGCCAACTTGCAGAGTTACATAATGAATAACGATTCCGAAAAGACCGGCCCTGGCGAAGCGATGGATTCCCTGGAACAGGAAGTAAAACGCAAGGCCGAGCGAAAGATTGCCTCTCGCGCGCGCCACAACAGCGTTTGGTACGGCCTGGGAATGATGGGTTTGGTGGGCTGGTCTGTGGTGATTCCCACGCTGGCGGCAACGGCTCTGGGAATCTGGCTCGATGGACGATGGCCGCAGCACTTTTCCTGGACCCTAACATTGCTCATCGCAGGTCTTGCCCTGGGTTGTATAAATGCCTGGCATTGGGTGCAAAAGGAATCTGAAAGAGGCGACGATTAGAATGACTGCCAGCTGGATAACACTCTTGCTTTCGGCCGGATTGGGTTTTTTCATTGGCGCTGTTTACTTTGGGCTTTTATGGTGGAACACTTCGAAGGGATTGCACTCTTCGCGCCCAGCTTTATGGTTCGTCCTGGGCTTCTTCGTCCGGCTGGCCATAGCTCTGGCAGGGTTTTTCTATCTAATGCAATTTGGCTGGATTGCCGTTATTTCCGGCCTGGTGGGATTTACCCTGGCCCGCCTTCTTCTGATACAAAAACTGAAACCCGATCAGGGCAATTCGCCGCGCCCTACTACGGAAGCCTCAGCCCTACAAAACGGATACGCGTCTGCTCCAGAAGAATCTGACAGCGCGGAGGGGCGCGGCAATGCACCTTAGCCCCGATGAAATCGTATACTGGCAGTATGGTTGGATCAAATTGAATGCAACCATTGTGTTTACCTGGGCATTAATTCTTGTGCTCACCCTGGTCGCCCGCTTGATCACGGCACGTTTATCCACGGGGCTGCACCGATCGCGGTGGCAAAATCTTCTAGAGATCATAGTAAGCGGGATTGCATCGCAGATAGAAGAACTGGGGCTTAGTAACCCCGGAAGGTACATCGGCTATCTGGGCACTCTCTTTCTTTTTGTGGGAGCGGCCGCCCTGGCAACGATCATTCCTGGCTTTGAGCCGCCCACAGGATCGCTATCCACCACCATGGCGCTGGCGCTTTCGGTTTTTGTGGCTGTCCCGATCTTTGGAATCCAGGAAAGCGGGCTTCGGCAGTATCTCAAAGTCTATATTGACCCAACGCCGATTATGCTTCCTTTTAACATTATTTCCGAAGTGTCGCGCACCCTTGCTCTGGCGGTTCGTTTGTTCGGTAACATGATGAGCGGCGCAATGATCCTGGCAATACTGCTCAGTATTACACCGTTCTTTTTTCCCATCGTAATGGAAATTCTTGGCCTTCTTACTGGTATCGTGCAGGCCTATATATTTAGCATTCTTGCAGGCGTTTACATCGCGGCCGCCTTGCAATCGAAAGAAGCGACAATAGAAAAAAGGAAAAAGTCTTAGGAGAAACCAATGGATGCAACAATGATAGCAATCGTTTCGATCATCATCGCAGGAATTACCACCGGCTTTGGAACCATGGGACCTGCTCTGGCCGAAGGAAAAGCTGTGGCCAATGCGCTAACGTCGCTTGCCCAGCAGCCCGATGCATCATCCACTATTACTCGAACGCTATTCGTAGGTCTGGCCATGATTGAATCCATGGCCATATACTGCTTTGTGGTTTCCATGATATTGATTTTTGCCAATCCTTTCTGGAACAAGGCCGTAGAACTACTGGGAAAGTGAAATGATCGATTGGTTCACAGTCATTGCGCAGCTAATCAATTTTCTAATTCTTGTCTGGCTGATGAAGCGATTTCTATACCGTCCGATTTTGAATGCCATTGATGCGCGAGAGAACCGAATAGCCAGGGAGCTCGAAGAAGCCGATACCGTCCGAACACAGGCAAAAGCAGAAAAAGAGAAATTCGCTCAGTCCAATCGAGAAATGGAAGCGAATCGAACCAATTTGTTGCGCGAAGCCACCGATGCGGCCGAAGCGGAGCGAAAGCGCCTGATGGAAAAGGCCCGCCATGCCGCCGCCGAATACCATGTAAAGCGCCGCGAATCTCTGCAAAAGGAAGAAGACTCGCTCCATCGGGCGATCGCCCATCGAACCCATGAAGAAGTTTTTGCCATTTCGAAACAGGTTCTGCGGGATCTGGCCGATTCTGATCTGGAAGAGAGAATGCTCAAAGCGCTGGCGCGAACCTTCGAAAGCCTTCCCGTCGAAAAACAAGAAGCAATCCGACATTCTATCGAATCTGCTCCCCAATCCATTGTAGTGCGGAGCGCATTCGCGCTTGCTCCGTCCAGTCGCAGCACAATTGAGCGGCTCCTGGGCGAGATTCTGCAACGCCGGGCTGAACCCAGCTTCGAAGTGGACCAGGATCTAATCGCCGGCATAGAAATCAGCATTGGTGGCCAGAAAATAGCCTGGAGCATTGCAGATTATCTTTCTTCGCTCCATGCGGGGGTAGGGGAACTTCTCTACGAACAAAGCCCATCGGCAAAAGTTCTGGAATCCCGGACCGAGAGTCCCTCTGCTTCCGAGGATGCGAAATCTTCGTCGCCTCATTCTGCGGAGGATGGGAAATGAACGGCTCGGGTAGCCTGGAAAGTCTATGTCGCCAGGCGCTAGACGATCTGGCTCGCGTTCGTTCCGATTTCTCTTATTCGCTGCAAACTCAGGAAGTAGGGCGAATCATAAGCGTGGGCACGGGAGTGGCGCTGGTATCGGGGCTGCCAGGTGTGGGCTACGATGAGTTGATTCAATTTCCCGGGGATGTGAGCGGAATCGCATTTAATATTGACCGAACCGAAGTGGGCGTGGTGCTTTTGGGAGACTACTGGAAACTGGAAGCCGGCGATGAAGTGTATCGTACCGGACGCGTAATGGATGTAGTGGTCGGCGATCAGCTTCTGGGTAGGGTGCTCAATCCGCTGGGGCATCCGCTGGACGAGCTTGGCCCCATCCGAGGAAAGCAGCGATTGCCTCTGGAGCGCCCCGCGGCAGCCATTATCGATCGTTCGCCTGTCACCGTGCCCATCCAGACCGGATTAAAGGTAGTGGATGCGCTCATTCCCATCGGTCGTGGACAGCGGGAATTGATCCTGGGCGACCGTCAGACGGGAAAGACCGCCATCGCAATAAACACAATTTTGAATCAGAAGAATCGCGATGTAGTCTGC
>JAGRNC010000296.1 GCA_020440935.1 Leptospiraceae bacterium
ATAAACGAAAATGGAAGGAATGTTCAGTCGCGCAATGGCCATCATCGCGCCGGGCATATTCTTGTCGCAGCCTCCAATGGCCACCAGACCATCCATGTGCTGACCTCTGCATACGGTTTCGATGCTATCGGCAATCACTTCGCGGCTAACCAGGGAAAACTTCATTCCTTCCGATCCCATGGAGATTCCGTCGGAGATAGTTATGGTTCCAAACACCTGGGCCATTCCCCCTGCGCCAAAGATGCCTTTTTCGGCGGCTTGCTCCAGGGGGCGGATGCCAGCGTTGCACGGAGTTATCGTCGAATGCCCGCTAGCTACTGCGATTATTGGTTTCTTAAAATCAGCGTCCTGGAAACCTACCGCTCGCATCATCGCTCGGTTGGGCGCCCTGCGGTCGCCCGAGGTTATGTTTTGGCTATTCCAGTTTAGATTGGTCTCATGGGACATGATCCCATGGTTTCTACGGCTATAGATTGGTCAATGTTTTCGAAGCTCGCCTTGCCATCGGTCTTGGGAACTTCTCGGCTTGTGTCGCAGGATAGCATCATTCCATCCACACGTTGTGACAGAACAGAAGCTCCCCTTCGGGAACGCTACGAATTGTGACGGTGTAGATTCCGCTTCGCCGCGGCGGCTCCAGAAGGTAGTCCAACGCTGGCGCTGCCGGATGCAAATAGAAAGGCGTCGATATCCGTAGAGTGCGCTCCAGCGCGCGGGGCTTTCCATTTGTGGCGGCTTCACAATCGTGGAGGCCGATGAATTCACCGGTCTCCTTCCATTCTGCCGGAACCATCGGGCCACCACCGGTCGATCTAACAGATTTCCGTAGCGGGCCAGGCAGAAGCCGCCTTTGCCTGTGTTTTGGGCTTTCTGAGATCCCTCTTGCTCTTGCCGATCTCCGGAAAATGCGCCCTGCAACGTTACCGGAAGGGCCCAGCCTTTCTTCCAGCGTGCCGGCGCGGACCATCGAAGCTCCGAAAGGCGTATATCTTTGCAGCTCGGGCCGGTCACGGACGGCATTACAGGTACTTCGCATGGGATATGATCCGACGTCGCCGGTTCGGGTGCGCTGGATTGCAAATGCGTGCCAGGGCACAGAACGTCCAGTCCTACGAAATCGATGGTGCCAACTCCGGCCGCGCGGGCGATGGCAACCTTCTCGTCTGGACTGAATTTGTTGGACTGCAGTGCATAATACAGTTGCACATACGGATCGATTCGAATACCGGAGTTTCCGCCCAGGACAGGCGCCATGCCGCTTTGCAAAGCGAACCACTGGGAAATGCCTCCTGTGGCTTCGGCGCTATTCTCGGTGATCAGGATGGAGGGCCTGGTATGGCTCTCCCGCGATTCGTAGATCTTTTGATAACTCTCCAGAGCAGGCAATGGTCCGGACGGTTTCCAGGACCAGGGAAGGCCGTCTAGCAAAGCTAGAATCAGTAGAAGGGCAATCATGGCTCGCACGATGGTCCTGGTCGTCACGCCGGCCCTCGTAAAATCTGCGGCCGCATTCCATTGGATTGCAATGCCCCTGGCGGCGATGGGGGCCATCAACCCAACGATAACGATGCCGAGTCTACCCAGAGCGCGTAGCTTCGAGAATCCATAGACAAGGTTTGTGAGAACATTGTAAGGCGCCAGACGATCCAGGGAAAACAGATAGAAATCGGGAAAGGGGCCCATGCTTACAAGCAGAAGAACAACCAAGAGAGCTGGAACGATCCAGCCAGGACCGATCGATTGATCAATCCTTTCGCGGGGCCGGTCAATGCTCAGTGGATCATGCGAATCGATGTTCCTCGATTCCTGCTCGGAGCTTTCTTTGGCCCCGGACCTGGACCGCTGCCGTCGCCATTTTAGAATAGCGCGGACCATCGCCAGAAAAACCCAGAGCAGCAGGATCTCAATGGCAGCCACGGAGGGCCAACCCGAGGGAAGCCAGGATGCGCGCAAGGATTCCGGCAGTGCTGTCTTGAAATAGTTCCGCAAGGTCATCGCCCACAATAGAAGCCCCACAATATATGCAATGCCCAGTTTCCGATTTCCCTGTCTGCCAAACAGCGCAAAGATGCCTGCTACCACCGAACAAATCAAGAATGGATGGATTCGCATCTCTCGCTCATGATGCAGCGAATCGGGCATTTCCGCTCTGCGAAGGATATTGGAACGCTCGGGAATCCAGGCATACGAGGAAAGACTCAGCGAATAAACGCCGACTTCTACGGGAATTCGCTCGTAGGGATAGGCTTTCTTTGCCTTAAAATAGCCGATACTTCCCAGGGCAAATAAAGTGCCGGCCGCCAGTACGATCGCAAGCGAGGCCAATGCTTTGCCGATGGTCGTATTCTTCAGTCTAAGGCTCAGTTTTCTTTGAACCGATCGCGCTAAATCGCCCGCTTCCGTAATCAGAATTCCTGGAATCGTAGGCAAACCTTTGTCTGTTCTGGTTAGACGTTCAGATTTTGTTTTGTATCGATGATAGATCTGATGACCGATGGTTAGCAGTATTGTCATGATCTGCAACGAGATCGCGAACAGTACCAGGTAAGTAGAAACCAGCAACAGCCAGGCGGTCCACAGTAGCCATCCAGCAAGCGACGCTAGCGGGATTCGTGTTCCCCGGACCAGATGGCTCAATACAATGAGCTGTGAGTTCAATGCAAAAATCACGGCGAAGCCGAATTGCATTTGCAAATGAAGAGTGTTGTCAAAAAGCAAGGGGGCGCAAAGAGCAATGAGACCCGCCAGAATTGCCTCGGCATGGCTGCGGGCGATCTGGCATCGGGCAAACCAGGCGATGGAAAGCGGCCACAATAGGATGGCAAAAAGCTGAATAACGTTGATCGTAAGCACCGGCGATAGACCGATTAACTGAAGAAGGCTTACGATTGGTAGTAGCCCTGGCATCATGTCCGACAGACCATAGGAATCGGCAATTCCCACGAAAGCGTTGGTATTCAGATACGAAAAATGCGCCCCAGCGCCGTAGAATAGACTTTTTACATAGAGGTAAGGCCAAAATGCCTGCCACATGGTTAGAATACCGTCGCCAGATGTATCTCCAGCCAGAGTGTTTGAAAACACCGGCCACCAATGGCGAAAGCACCAGACCAAGACAAGACCGTACACAAGAATTCCGATGATGATCCATGCACGGCGCATGCATGGAGGAAACTCTCTTGCAACGCTTCGAGGCAATCAGAAAAAGCCCGATGAAATGCACGGTTCGAAATTGGGCAGCTAATCCAGATTTGAACTGCAGGCTATCCTTTGTAGATTTGATTCAGCGCATCTTTTAGCAGCGGATATTGAAATGGAAATCCTTCCGCTTCCAGCCGCGCAGATCGGCAATATCGTCCATAGAGAGCGAGGTCCGGATCGGTGTTCATCAAAAGGGGCGCGCCTATTCGCACCATCCACGCCGAAGCAGGAAGCCCGATGGGCATACCCAATGCGCGGCGAAGCATCCGCATAAAGTCGACCTGGCTTTCCGGGTTTGGAGAAGAGGCGATGTAGGCGCCTTTGGCGCGCGGGCTTTCCATAGCCCAGGAAAAGAGCGCATTCATATCCTCTTCGTGGATCCAACTCATTCCCTGCTTACCATGCGAAATGCGGCCGCCCAGTCCCATTCGCGCAAGCAATGCCAGCCTTGGCAGGGCGCCGCCGGATTTTCCA
Organism: Leptospiraceae bacterium; assembly: GCA_020440935.1. Taxonomy (GTDB): domain Bacteria; phylum Spirochaetota; class Leptospiria; order Leptospirales; family Leptonemataceae; genus UBA3465. Next base: position 3,676 of record JAGRNC010000296.1, read on the forward strand.
ATGACAAAGCTTGTGCGAAGGATAACACCGCGCACCGATCGTGGTATAGATTCCTGAAAAGCAGCCTCCCAGGCACGCCCCACGAAGGGAGCCAATCCATAACCATAGCTTGAATCCTCATCGCAAATTTCCAGGGAATCGCCGTAGATGTGTGCGGTAGACATTTGTATCCAGACCCGCGGCTTTCTTCGCACCGTCTGAAGCGCACGGCCCAGCGAAAGAGTGGTTTCTACTCTTGAGCGAAGGATCTGATCCTCGGTTTCCGGAGTCTTGATACAGTCCACGGATCGGCCGGCAAGATTGATGAGCGCCGTAATTCCGTCTAAAGATCGGGCCCATTCTTTATCGGGTTTAGCCCAGGGAAGCCATCGGATGCCTGGCTCATTTACTTCGCTACGAGATAAGGCTGTAACGGTATAGCCGCGATCCCT
>JAGRNC010000297.1 GCA_020440935.1 Leptospiraceae bacterium
ATGTTGTAGAAATGGTTCCTCCAGGGCCAGCTTGTTGGGGTTTACCTGGAAGGATTGAATAAAGAAAGGAATAATCCGAACTCCTACCAGATAGATGGCAAAAACGACGCCTGCGCTGATGACCGCGATCTTGTAGGACTTTCGAAACCAGGCGAATAGCACAACTAGCGCTGCCAGCCCTGAAACTACGGCAAGTGCGCGATATGCATAAAGGGTAAAATTTACATCGGTGTATGCGCCGCCGGCCACCGTGTCCGATGTTCCGGAGATAATGATTTCATAGCTGTCCAACCAGAAATCCACTGCCAGCACCGCCAGAAAAAGCGCGCCTAAAATGGAACCAAGGATGGTAATTCGAAAGATCAATGCATCTTTATAGTGCAGCTTTCCCGAAATACCGGCTGCCTGCACCGGAAGATAAAACATGGCGGCGCTGTATGCGGTGAGCGCTAGAATTAGAATTTCGAAGTAATGAATGAGCGCCTTATAAAAAGGAAGGCTGAACATATAGAATGTCACATCGGTGTTTAGAATTGGATCTTGCAGTCCCGAGGGTGCGCCGTAGAAAAAGAGTGGAATGCTACTCGACAGTGGAGTGGCCGATGGTCCGTGAAATAGGAAGGCGGCCACAAAGGGGATGCCTGCAAAAAGATACCCCCAGCTCTTGCTAAACAAGCCTTCCGAGAAAAGCAAGCGAAGGCTGCGACTGTTGAAGATGTACACAGGCCAATAAAAGAGCAATGCAACCAGGAAGCCTCCCACGAAAGGAAGCAAATTGAGCCAGAAATACTTGAAGAATAGTCCGCCCTGTTCCTGCGATTTGTACCATTGTAAATCTACATAGTAATTACTGATGGTGCTGAAGGAGAGTAGGATTACGACCAACAGGCCAATGGATATAGGTAGTAGGTATTTTTTGATTTGATTCATAAGGTCCGGTATTCTGGATTCTATCCGATTTCGATCATTCTTTCCACCGATTTTCTGGCGCGATCGATTATGTCTTGAGAAAGAGTTACCTCAAATTGCTCTTTGAGGAGGGCATCGCGAACCTTCTGCAGAGTAATCTTCTTCATATGAGGGCAGGTATGGCATGTGGATATAAAATGCCGATCGGGAAACTTATGGCGGAGGTTATCTCCCATAGAACATTCCGTAAGAAGCATGATGTTCTGTTTGGGGCTGTTACGAATGAAGTCTTCCATTTGCGAAGTAGATCCCGCAAAGTCCGAGGCCTCGGTCACATCGGTATCGCATTCCGGATGGCTGATTACTACAAGCTCCGGAAATTGGCGGCGCATGTCGCGCACATCATCGCCGGTGTAAAGTTCGTGTACCATACATTTGCCTTTGTCCCAGGCGATGAGTCGCTTCTTGGTTTGTTGCTGCATGTTTTTGGCCAGATAGGCATCGGGCAGGAAGAGAATGGTATCGTCCGGTAGACTTTCTATGACCTTTAGAGCATTTGCGCTGGTACAGCAAATGTCCGTTTCTGCTTTCACTTCGGCCGAGCAATTCACGTAGGTTACAACGGGCACTCCCGGAAACTTCTCTTTTAGTGCACGCACGTCAGCTCCGGTGATGCTTTCGGCCAGGGAACACCCGGCCTCCAGATCGGCGATGAGGACTTTTCTGGTGGGATTCAGAACTTTGGCCGTTTCGGCCATAAAATGCACGCCATTGAATAAGATGATGTCGGCCTCGGTAGAAGCGGCCTGTCGGGCCAAGCCCAGGGAATCTCCTACATAATCGCTTACTCCGTGGTACACATCCGGAGTCATGTAATTGTGCCCCAGTATGACGGCGTTTTTCTGCTTTTTCAGTTCGTTGATTTCGTGGATTAAAGGCAACGCCGTATCCACATCGTGGGGCATCATGGTTGCGGACAGGGTCTGGCGCAACTCTTCGTCTGTAGGAACCGGTAGCCTGCTCATATCACCAGGATAATCAATGCCAGGAAAGAAATCAATGGGAATCGGGAATTTGCTGTTGCTAATGCCAGGCCAGGCATTGTGCTGGCATTATGGCCCGTGAGATACCGTTAATGGTCCCCGACATTGGCGACGCAGAGAAAATCGAAATCATCGCCTGGATCGTGGAAGAAGGGGACCGCGTGGAAGAAAATCAAGAGCTATGCGAACTGGTCACCGACAAAGCTGCCTTTCCTCTGGAATGCCCCAACAATGGCACTCTTCGCTCCATCTTAAAGAAAGCGGGGGATTCGGTGAAAGTAGGCGATACGCTGGCATTGCTGGATTCAGACGATTAAATAGGTAGGGCCGCTTCAGGTCGCTCGGATTCCCGGCCCCATGTGCGGGGACCCTATAAAATTCCATGCAAGATACTTACGATTCTTCGATTCTATTTTTGGGCGATTCATTTACCGAAGGCTATTTGCTCCATCCCCAGGAGTCCTTCCCGGCCATTCTGGAGAAGAAGCTTCTAGCAGCGGGAGCGAACTACAAAGTCATCAACGGTGGCCGATCTGGAGATACGGCCATGGATGCACTGTATCGAACCGAGGCATTCTTTCGCAATCATACAAACATTGATTTTCTGGTTCTATTCCTGGGAGCGAATGATGCTTTTCAGGGCGTCGACCCTGACTTTACCGAAAAGCGATTAAGGGAGATTATTGATACCGCCAGGAAATACAGGCCGGCGATCCAGGTATTTCTAATTAGGGTTTCTTCCTTTGGGCTCCTATCTCCGGAGGCAACCGGGCGATTCGATGCTCTCTTTGAACGTATCAGTGCCGAGCAGGATTGCGATTTGTTACCCTTTGTCCTGGAAGGCATAGTGGGAAATCCTTCGCTAACTCTGGGAGACGGAGTACATCCAAATCCGGAAGGAATGCGATTGGCCGCCGAACGATTATGGACACTGTTATTTGTTGAGGGAAGAATCCCCCTCAAAGATCGATAAGCAGAAAGGTACCGTTGTCCTGGGCTCCGGATTTTCTGTAGCCATCCACAAGCCTGGAAGCCGCTTCCTTGATATTTCCTTCGCTCCGTTCCATGAGCTCTTCATGGGGTAGCGATTCCCAGATTCCATCAGTGGCAAGGAGCAAGCGTTCCGGCCCTTCAAAGGTAAGAACTCGAAGATCAAATTCGGGTATCTTCCAGCCTGCATCTACACATCGCAACAATCTGCTTTTTAAGGGATGGGAACGAAGTTGTTCCAGGGTAAGCAATCCTCGACTGTAATTTTCGAACACCAGTGTATGGTCGTTTGTAAGGATCTTTTTCTTTCCGATGCTGTAGGCGCGACAATCCCCGCAATGGATCAAATAGGTCTTACCATCTGCACAATAAATGGCCGTAACGGTGGTGGCCATTTCGGAGGCGCCGGGCTCATCCTGGGCCGCATCCTTCATTCGGCCGGAAAGGTAGGTCGCCAGCTCATTTAGATCTTTTTTCTCGCGGAATGGTTGTTGATCGGAGGCAAGAAAACCGAGCAGTGAACGACTGGCCAGATCGCCCCGGGCATGTCCTCCCAGACCATCGGCCACAGCCAGCCACTGGAAATCCCCCTGATATAAAACGGGATACGCTTCGCGCTGGTTTTGAATAATATCGGATCCTATAAGCGCCGCATCTTCGTTGCGCTTACGCAACAGCCCAAGATCTGAATATGCGACTACGTCCACGCCCCATGCATCCAGTCTGGCTATTCGCTGTCAATCTTTGCAGGTAACAACTGCATTCTGTACAATGCATGCTCCTTAACTTTGGCTAAAGAGAGATAAGATGGGCGATAACGGACCTTCAAATAGTTGTCTATTTGATCATCATAATGCGGACTCATGAAGCGACCGCTTATGCCTGCCGGGATAGCCACCAGGGATTGGTCCGGATGCAGTACGTCATAGATCATTCGTTCCGAAGCTCCATGCGTGACTTCCAGATAATCTGTCTTATCCAGGGGCCTCACTGCAAATCCGGCGGGCGCCACAGTAGTCCAGCCTCCAGCAATGGCAAATGGCCCGCGGTTAAAGAAATAGCCCAGGAATGCGGACTGCCGGCCAAAAGGATGGCATAGCTTCAATCCGTGACGGGATCCCCAATCCCAGGACGATGGGCCGCTGCCGGCGACT
>JAGRNC010000298.1 GCA_020440935.1 Leptospiraceae bacterium
TTTAATGTCTGCCAGCATAAACGCCACACTCTGATGTTTGGCGATGATGCGACCGAATGCTTTTCTTTGTCGCGAATAACGTCGGCTCTCATCCATACAGGCCTGCATGACTCCCACGCAATAGGCACTCATGGAAAGTCGCTCCCAGTCGAATGCCTGCATGGTCTGCCGAAAGCCGCTTCCAGGACGGCCGAGCAGGGACTCTTCTGCGATCTCAACTCCATCGAAGAATAATTCGCCGGTGGGAGATCCTCGCAACCCCAGCTTATTCAGCGGTTTGCCCCGGCTGATTCCCGGGCCATGCAAATCCACAATGCAAAGGGTTAGACTGGAGGGGCCTTTGGGAATTTCAGGACCTCGACATAGTCTGGCAAGTACCAGGGCATAGTCGGCAGTAGGAGCATTGGTAATGTACGCTTTTTGCCCGTCCAGCCGATAGCCGCCCCCGGGTAAGGGTCGCAGCGTTGTTTGCAGGGCCGATACATCGCTTCCTGCGCCGGCCTCGGTGACTGCAAGGCAACCAATGGAAGCGCCGGAAATAATGGATGGAAGATACTTTTCCTTTTGCGCATCGCTTCCTGCATACTTGATGGGCAATGCGAACAATCCAGCAGACGCGCCGGTGGAGAAGAAAGTAGATCCGCAATAGTAAGATAATATGGACTGTGCCAATACTGCGGTCACGGCACTGGCCGCCTGTCCACCGTAACATTCTGAATGAAGCAATCCCAGATAGCCCGCCGAGCCAAGCTTTTCGAACGTGGACGATGCGACTCCGCTCTGTTCGGCCGCCTCTACTTTCGGAGCTATTTCGCGCAGACAAAATTTGCGGAATGAATCCTCGAATTGGATTTGTTCATCGGTTAGGTTCAGATCCATTACAATTCTCCTTCCTCAGTCTGGCCCGCCATTCTCATTGGATGGCCACTGGATGCGATCGTCAGAAGCGCGCCGTCATGCCGATAGGTTCGCGGCGATGATGGATCGCATAACTTCAGATGTGCCTCCGCCCAGAGTGCCCAGTCGCGAATCGCGATAGGCTCGTTCCACCGGATACTCATGAATATAGCAGTAGCCGCCAAATATCTGGCCCATATCATAGCCGGTCTCTACGGCCGCTTCGGTGGCATACACTTTTGCGATGGATGATTCGATGGGGGCAGGAATTCCCTGGTCTTTCTTGGCGGCGCTGGCATATACCAGTAGTCTGGATGCATCCAGCTTGATGCGCGCCTTCGCGATTTTATCCTGGATTGCATGGAATCGAATGATCGGTTCGCCGAATTGTTCGCGCTTTGATGCATATTCCACGGCCTCGTCGAGCATGAATTGCATAAATCCTATGCCGCTGGCCACCAGCACTGTCCTTTCCCATTCCAGTGTGGCCCGACCCACGCGCAAGAATCCGCTGTTTTCTTTAGATATGAGATTCTCTTCCGGGACTTCCAGGTCTTCGAAGATCAGCTCCGAGGTGGTACTGGTTCGCATACCCATCTTTCGCAGCTTTTTGCCGACTTTAAATCCAGGAAAATCCTTCTGCACAATAAATACGCTGACCCCCATGGCGCCTTTCGACTTATCGGTAACCGCCATAACCGTGAATACATCGCCAATGGGCCCATTTGTAATAAACATCTTTGAGCCGTTGAGTATGTAGCGGTCCCCTTTCTTGACTGCAGTGGTTCGCATACTTCCCGCTGCATCGCTACCCGATCCGGGTTCGGTGAGTCCCAGTCCCGCTGTCCATTCGCCGGTAGCAAGTCTGGGGATGTAACGTCGCTTCTGGTCCTCGGTGCCACAGAGTACAATGGGCATACTACCGATTATGGAATGAGCTCCCCAGGCCAGAGTGAGACCGCCATCGGTGCTGCCTTCGGCGAATGCCTCTGTGGCAATGGTCGTCGTGAGACAATCCGCCCCCTGTCCGCCGTATTCCTCTGGAAAGGGCAATCCGAGTAGTCCCATTTCGCCCATCTTATTCCAGATCGCAGGATCCCAGACTTCGTTCAGGTCCCGTTCTTCTACGCTGGGACGTACCTCTTTTCGCGCGAATTCGCGAACAGAATCTCTAAATTCGAGCAATTCTTCCGGAATCGAGAAGTCCATCAGGGGCCTCCTTTGCCGCTCTTTCGGCCGAACGATCCGCCCTGCACTATAGAGCGAAGTTTGCGTCGAATTTCTTTGAAATCCGCCGAAGTGCGACCGGGGTGGCCGCTATACAGTCCCTGCACGAGCGCTGTAAGGGTTAATTCGATAGCTCCAAAGAATGTAATGCTCAGCAGTTCTGCATCGGTATCGGCGGCCAGATCGCCGGTCTTCTTGCCCGCTTCTACGATACCCTGGATTTGCTGCAATATGGCGCGGGCGCTGGCCATCTCGCTTACCGGATCGATATGGCCGGAGCGGACCACTTCCTGCACGAGCAGATGGATCATTTCTGGATTTGCCAGATAGGTATCCAGCATATAGTCACTAATTCGTCCTAGCTTCTCTGTTAGGGTTCCCGGCTCGGCCCCGATTCGGGCGATCCGATCGCTAAATCGCTGGGCCACGCTGGCCAGGATCGTTTCCAGCACCTTCTCTTTCGAACCGAAGTAATGGTACACCAGACCGTAGGCCACATCTGCCTCTGCTGCAATGTCCGAAATCCGGGTTCCATGGTAGCCCTTTCGGGCCATAACCTTTACCGCCGCCCTCAGGATTCGGTCCTGGCTGCCCCGAGCCTGTTTTTCTTTGGTTTGTCCTCTGGCCACGGTTCAGTCATTGGACTGATTGACAAATCAGTCAATCAGTTTTCCAGTTTCTGGAGCTCCATGGTGGCTATGATTCGGGCAATTGCTTTTTCTGTAGAATCATATTAGGAGGAGTAGATGAGAAAATCTTACAAAAAACATCGAATGGGCCGACTTGGTCTCTTGGCAATGGCGGCCATGCTTATGGTTTCGCTATCGTCGGGGGCCTGCAAAGCGGATCCGAAAGTAGTAGGAAAGGACCTGGAATACCAACAGGACGGCAAACCATATCTGGGTTATGTAGCTGTTGACGAAAACAAAGAAGGAAAGCGTCCTGGCATCCTTCTAATCCATGAATGGACCGGTCTGGGGGACTATGTAAAATCGCGGGCCGATCAGCTGGCAGCCATGGGCTACACGGTGTTTGCCATGGATATGTATGGTAAAGGTATTCGCGCCCAGAACCACGACGAAGCGGCAAAGCTCATGACACAATACAATGAGGATCGCCCGCTCATGCGCTCGCGAATGGAGAAGGCGCTGGAGATCCTGAAAAGCCAGGCGACTGTAGACGGCGATCGCATCGCTGTCATCGGTTATTGCTTTGGCGGAGGTGCTGCTATTGAATTTGCTCTCACCGGAGCCGATGTAGATGCGGTGGTGAGCTTCCATGGAGTTCTGGGCTCCCCCAACCTGGAAAAAGATGCAGGCAAAATCAAAGCAGCCATGCAAATTCACCAGGGTGCAGACGATGGTTTTGTTCCCAAGGAAACCATCGAGACCTTGAAAAAAACTCTGGATGAAGCAAATGTAAACTACACTTTCTTTAGTTATCCGGGCGCCGTGCATGGGTTTACGCGACCGACTGCCGGGAGCGACAAATCTACTGGCATCGCCTACGATCCAGAAGCCGATAAGCTTTCCTGGAAACGGATGACCGAGTTTCTGGAGAAGACGCTTGAGTAAATCTGATTAGTAAAAGTCTAGAATTCAAAAGGCCGGGAAATTCCCGGCCTTTTTTGGTAACGCACAGTTCAATCTGGCTCTATTCGTTTTGACGATCGGACTTCGCCAGTGCTTCACTGTGCACGGTCTTTCTATTGCGGACTTAAAACAAGCTTCGCCCTTAGTTTCGTCCGCCCAGAAGGCCCAGCCGAAGCAGAAAATACAGCAAAGTTGCCACAGCTGTAAAAGCCGCAGCCACATAAGTCCAGGCCGCCGCATTGAGTACATCGCTCACGGCTTCCTGTTCCTGCGAGGAGGCGATACCCATAGCAGGAAGACTCTTTTTGGCGCGATTGGATGCATCGATCTCCACAGGCACCGTCAAAATCTGAAAAAGCACAACCACTCCAAAG
>JAGRNC010000029.1 GCA_020440935.1 Leptospiraceae bacterium
GGCGAAATTGAAAGGAGGACCGTAATGGGCTTGCTCAACGTAGACGAAAGTAAAATACGCTACACTCCTTTACCATTGGGCCGTGCGGCTGCCGACCAGTATACCGAAAAGATGAACCGCGAATATGACTGGATGTCGCGCGTTTACGATTTATTCATGTTCATCTTTCCTCGCTGGAAGGTCTGGATTCGCTCGGTGCTTCCCCATATTGTGGGGAGTGAAATTCTGGAGGTATCTTTTGGTCCCGGATACTTGCTTACCCGCTACGCTACGAAATCTTACTATCGAGTATCTGGCATAGATTTCAATAAACGAATGGTAGCTCTCGCACAAAAGAAAATGAGTAAACTAGGCGCAATGGTGGAGCTACGCCAGGGAAAGGTCGAGCAATTACCTTACGATGACGCAAGTTTTGACACTGTAATAAACACCATGGCCTTTACCGGTTACCCGGACGGCGATCGTGCCCTGGCCGAAATGAAACGGGTGCTGCGACATGGTGGACGACTTCTACTGGTGGACTTCGATTATCCGAAGAATCGAAATCGTGCAGGCTACTGGCTGGTCCGATTCGCCGAGAAAGTGGGCGACATCGTGAAGGACATTGGCGCGGCGCTGGATCGGGCCGGATTCGCTTATGAAGATCGAGCCATCGGAGGCTTTGGCAGTGTGCATTTGTTCATTTGCACAAAGAAGGACGATTAAATCAGAAGGCCGGTCCGTGAACATTGATAAATAGATGCACCGCCGGGCCGCGCGGAGGGGCGGCAAGAGGCGGACCGATTTCTAAAGACCTCCATAGCCCGCCGGAGATGGAAAGATATCCTTGCATCATCAAATCTCTATATTCATTTGTTCTTTAGGAATCATTAACATTCCAGTACTAACATCATTTACTAGCCGTACTCTGGTATAGCATTATGAACCGTATCCACCTACTCTGGGCCGTCGGAATTCTGTTGGTCGCATGTAAAGTCCCAGCACCATTGGAAGCAAAGGACGTGGACGGTTTTGGCACGGAGGCATATGGCTCGCTCCTTGAGGATCCCACCGGTACGTTGAGCATCGTGGCGGTCATGTCACAAGATGAGGGTTGGTCGCCGCTAAAGTCCAATGTTGTAGCCATCGGTTATTCGGATTCGACATTCTGGTATCGTCGCCGAATCCCGGCCTCCCCGCAGGGAGAAAATCCGAAAGTTCTGGAATTGGAATGGCCACATCTCGATTACGTGGACTATTATGTGGTGCGTAATCACAAAGTATTGAAATCTATCGAAACTGGTCTGCGACGCCCCTTCCATTCCCGTGGGATACTGGATCGCAACTTCGTACTTGAGCTGGAGCAAGAAACAACCGTATATGTCCGATTCCGATCCGAGTTGCCTATGGCCTTTCCCGTGGATGTTTTATCCGAAAGAGATGTGGCCATGCACTCTCGAAACGAACGAGGCATTCTTGGTGCGCTATTTGGCGTTATGGCCGCCGTAGCCTTATACAACGGATTTCTTGCTCTGGCTCTCCGAGACAAATTGTACAGTCTTTACGTATTCCATATCCTGGCAGCACTCTACTACAACTTGCACCTTGCTGGATTCGCACCGGAAACCCAGGCTGGATGGATTCCCGCCGAATGGGACCTCTTTCCCGCAGCCATCGCAATCCATTGGGCCACGATCGCATTGTTCTTCATTGTATTTCTTGATCTTCGAAAGACCTCCCCGATTTTGTACCGATGCATGTTGCTAATCATCATCTTTGAATTGTTATTCATCCTCCCGCTCAGTTTTTTCGACCGTTCACAAATGTATTCAACCCACGATTTGGCTGCGCTCGGCATTCTGCTGTTTTACGTCATTTCGGCCGCGATTGTGTATTTTCGCGGTAACCCGCGCGGGCGATTTGTATTAATAGCGTTCCTTGCGTGGGCGGCGGGAGTTGGCCTTCTGGTGGCTCGCAATTATGGATACTTACCCAATAATTTTTTGACTACTTATAGTATCCAGATAGGGTACGCTTCCGAAGCGATCCTGCTTTCGTTAGCATTGGCAGATCGTATTCGTATCATTCAAATAGAACGTCTCGCGGCTCAGGAAGAGGCGATTCGCCACCGTACTACTGCTCTAGAGGCGCTGCATGAAGCGGATCGAATGAAGGACGAGTTCCTGGCCGGTCTGACTCATGAATTGCAGACTCCTTTACACGCAATCATCAATATCGCCGAAAGTCCGGGAGCTTTTCCCGAAGCGGACCGGGCGCTGATCCAGGCTTGCGCCGTCCGGCTCTCCAGTCTCGTTAATGACATTCTGGACTATTCCTATCTTCGTGAATCGGGGTTAAAGGTAGATCGGAAACCTGTATCTGTCACAGCCTGCGCCCGGCATGTAACAGAAGTACTCCAGAGATCACTTGGTCAGAAGCCCATCCATTTTCGACTGTGGTCGGAAACTGAAAATCCCGCGAATGCGGATGAGAAACGCGTACTGCAAATTCTTTTCAATCTGATTGGAAACAGCATAAAATATGCACACTCTGGAATAATCGACATCCATATTTATCAAAATGGCGACCAGATTCTATGCGCCGTTACCGACGAAGGGCCAGGGATTTCCGAGAATGAATTGCCGCATATTTTCGGTCGATTCAATCAGGGAAGTGCCGGAATAAGAACAGGAGGGACCGGTCTAGGATTGTACATCGCTCGTCAACTGGCAACCGCAATGAGTGGAGACATCACGGTTGAATCAGCCCCGGGTCGCGGTAGCTGCTTTACTTTGTCGCTTCCTGCCTTGAGCATCTCCCAACAGGAGGACAATCAGGGCAATCCGAAGACTACCAGCGCCACCGATTTTGCGCCGCTGGACGTGATTACCGGCAATCCGGAATTTACAGAAAGATCATGGCCTTCCGCTGATTTGCCTGTATATCACCAAGACGTGGGACTATTGCCTGAAGAACGCGCCTCAGCGTTTGGTGGGATTACCAACAAGGCCCGAATACTTGTCGTAGACGACGAACCAATGAATGTGGAGTCGGTACGTCGAATTCTGGTCAAAGCGGGCTACGATGTTCTAAGCGCCGAAAGCGGAAATGGAGCCCTTCGCGTATTGGACCGCGCTTCCGTGGACATGATTATTCTGGACTTAATGCTTCCCGATAGACCGGGCCTTGAAGTCTGCCGTGAAATTCGCGCTACAAAGGATCCACTCCAACTCCCGATTCTGATAGCGACGGTGCGAAGCGCTAACGAAGACCTCACCACAGCCCTGGCCGCAGGTGCGAACGATTACGTTACGAAGCCCTTTTCGGCCGCTGCCCTTTTGCGGCGTGTCGCCAATTTGGCCGATTTAGCGCAGGCGGCACATGCGCTAAAAAGGCGCGATGCTGAACAGGAAGAGTCGCTGCGGACCTATCGTCAGGAGCTTTTCCAGGAGTTGCACGATACTCTGGCCGCACGACTGACCGATATTACTGTGCTCGCATCCAATTGGGATTCCAGAAAAGACCCGGGTTTCTTGCGCGCGGAGATCCAGAGGCAGGCGCAAGCGGCCAGTAGTTCGTTGCGAGACAAGCTGCAGGGTCTGGAAGACCTGAGCGTCCTTAGAACTGATTTTTTTGTCGGGATGCAGACCGTGTTGCTACGGCGGTATTCCAGGGCCGGCAGAAAAATCCGAACCCGGGCCCCCACGGAACCATGGACGGCCCCTCCCGAATGGACTCGAACCGATCTCTTTCACATAATGAATGAAATAACTACGAATGATTTGCGGTATGGGCATGGCACTTCCAATTGGTCGTTCCGGTACAGCGCTAAATCGCTGTCAGTACGGATGACAGCGGCGACAAATTACAGCCTGCATAAGCAAGGAACTGGCATGGGCACTGGCTCAATACGAAATCGAATTGCGAAGATTGGAGGGACTATGCGAATGAACCTACGTAATCGGTTTTCAATATTTATCCACATTCCATTATTCCAGGATCCGCGTTAACTTAGTCCGCCACGTCAGGACTCAGCCAAGATTGCGCTGATGCGGCGCAGGCATTCTTGCAAATTTCGCTACGATCGGAATCGAGATCCGAAGCTTGAACCACGATTCTTCTAATTCCATGTGGCAAGTTCCTCCAAGCTGGGCAGTCCGGTTTTGTATGGAACCGGTTCCGCTCCCGGTGCCAGCCTGCTGCAAATTGTAAGAGCTTCCGGTGCGAACCTCGAATAGCAGGCGTTCGTTCTCTATGCGAAAGCTCCAGCGCGCTTCGCCGTGTCCATATTTCAAGTCATTGTTCGCGACTTCTGTGCAGATCGAATATAGTTGGTAGTTAAACTCTCTGTGCGATTGCTTATTAAGCCAATCGTCAAGACCACCGCTCATTGCGAAACGAATCTTTCGCCCTGCTCCGTGAAAACGGCGAACCATTACCAATTGCAGGCCTAAAAAGAAATCCCTGGCGAGCTCATTTAAATCTTCGAGGCTGGAAATCCGCTCGCGAAGCATATGAACGGCTGCCTTTAGCTTCTCTTTGATTTCAATATACAGTGTGGCCGCCTCCGGGACTTCACGATCTAACTTCTCTATGGTAATCCCCAGGTCCGTAAGTCGCGCTCCGAGATGGTCATGCAAATCTCGGTAGATGCGATCTCTTTCCGCCCGGGCAACGGCTTTCTCCAATTGATCTTGCTTTTTCTGCTCAATGTGTACCTTCCGTGCTGTGAGGACCAATTCTACATGGTGAAGCAATTGGTCGCGCTGAAAGGGCTTAACTAGATAGTCGTTTGCACCTGCGTTAAGACTTGTGGTGAGATCCAGGTTTTGATTTTTGGCCGACACCATAATAATCGCCAGATCCATCGGAGTCCTATCCTTACGAATCATCTTACACAATTCAATGCCGGACACTTTGGGCATCATAATATCTAGTAACATCAGATCGGGAGGCGCTTCCCGGGCCCCGATCCATTCAATGGCGGTAAGCCCATCGCTAAAGGCCACAACCGCGTAATCAGCAGCGAGAAGGTGACGCGTAACAATCATATTATTTAATGCCGAATCGTCCACGACCGCGATGAGCGCTCTCCCATCGGGATTCTGCACTACCCCTTCCGGCTGCATTGCCGTAGTCTGGACCTGGATGTGGCGCGGCCGCCAGCCCAGGGATTTGTGGCTCTGAGTAGCCGGCGACGCCGCCGGCAATTCGAGCATAAACGAAGTTCCTTTTCCAGGAGTGGATTGTACAGTCAGGTTCCCATTCTGCAACAGCGCCAATCTGCGAGAAATGGCCAGCCCTAACCCGGCCCCTCCCGCGGCCCGGCTTGCATCCGATTGTTCATAGCTCAGGAAAATGCGCTCGAGATCCTCCGGCGGAATCCCGATCCCGGTATCCTGCACCCGTATTACCAGAGTGCCGGCGCCATTCGCGCTTTCAGCCGAATGCGAATCGCTCAAAGGAGGACGAAATGCGGCATCCACTACAATTTCGCCTTCCGAAGTGAACTTGATCGCATTGCCTATCAGGTTCTGAAGTATCTGCTCGAATCGTGCTGGGTCGACGTAGGCATCGGGAAGGTTTCTGGGGATATCCAGGCGCAACTTGACGGGCCTTCCCGTCAGCAACACGGCATTCAGGTCCAATAGATGCTGGCACATGTCCGCCACGGCTACCGACTCCTGACGCAAAGGCAACTCCTTGTGCTTCAGCTGGCTGTAATCAAGGATATCATTGACGAGATTCGAAAGACGTCGAGCAGTTCCAATAATCAATTCATAGCTTCGCAGTTGTTCGAAGCTTGAAGAATCACTGGATTCCATTCCGTGTTCAGCTAGACCTATTATGCCATTCAAGGGAGTTCGCAGTTCATGCGTTATGGCAGCCAGGAATTCGTCCTTCATCTCGCTGGCCCGCTGCAAGCTCTGCATGGCCAGTTCCTGACTATCCTTGGCTTCGCGCTCGGCAATGTTTCGGCTCTTTACAAGTACCCTGTTGATAAGATATAGCTCCTCCTTCTTTTTGGCGATTTGTGCCATAAGATATTCTTTCCGCCATGCCTTATGCCTGAGAATCGTATACGTTATTGCCGCTGAGGAAACCAACATAATGCTACCGGAAAAAACAGGCGGTGCAATACCGATCAGATTGAAAAAGTTAATGTTCAATAACAAACTCGACGAAACTATCAAGATTGACCAGAAGACTGTCCGAATTCGAATTCTATCCTGCCTATCCTCGAATCGACTGAAGTTTCGGAATAATAGAAACAGCGAAATGGAAAAGCTGTAGAGAAAGAACAGCGAGTAGAAATAATAATGGAGGTCGGGTTTGCTCCTTAGCGCCTTGTTCTTTGCAAAGAAAACATCGTCCACCGAGGGATAATACTCGGGAAATACAATCCAGCCCAAAAAGAAGAGCTGAAGTAGCAGCGCCGGAATGATCTGTGATAGATCCAGTAATCGGTTCCATTTGCCAGATTCAAGGGAATCAATTATCAAATACTTACAGAAATAGTAAAAACTAACCGTAATGCCAATAACCACCATCGCCATGGGAGGGCGGAGGAAATTGGGGTGCGGTCTGGCCGCCAGAATAAAGAATGCAAAGCCGGACCACACTGCTGCCAGAAGACAAATGACAGCCCAGGATTGGTTTATGCGGCTTCTGGGATTATGAAAAAAGACGGATATGGATGAAGCGCTCAAGAATGATAGTACAGCCACGATGTACACGAGATCCAGCGGTGTTGCCTGAAGAAAATCGACGTTCATGTGCCAACCTGTGGTGCGGCCCTAACTCCGGGCCAACGCATCGTCCTGTAGCGTTGGATGTCTGGGAGATGCGTATGCAGTGCAGCTATGTTGTCCGACCCATTTTCTACCATTTCGAACTTCATACACTGCAACTTATTACTAGAAGAGATTATACCACTACCATACTGGCATCAATACCAAAAACGAGGTATATTATTGGACCCGATTTCTTAGAAGCTTCGCTGATCTGCCGCTGATCTACCGGTTAATACTCTTTAGATTCGTTGAACCAATCCATTCGCGCGAATTTGTCCGGAAGTCTGCCCCTGGTAATGGGCCCAATGGAGTTCCGCGGGCTCGTGACGGAGTCATTGCTTTCGACTTTGACCAACTCCAGGTATGGACATATTAATCAAGTCAACTTACACTTCAGATCACTAACATTAATCAGGAGCGAATCACGATGAAACTTTCCGATTCAAAACGAATGCTCACAGGAGCGATCCTCGGAGCTATGCTGCTTGGCAGCGCGGTAATGAACTGCTCGCTGCTTGGCGGAGACGACGATTCCGACAATCTCGCAATATTGGGTCTGGCGCTGGCAAGCGGCAATCAAGCTGCACTGCGAGAAAACGAACAGGCCCTCGCAGCGGAAGCTGGAATTAACGCAGCAATAAATGCTGCCAGCCAGAACGGCGATATTGCCTTCCTTAAGGACCTGGTGCATCCCGAGCATGCAATGGCGTTTGCCGATAACCGGCCGCAAATAATACCAACGTCCATTACCGTAACGAGCGGCAGTTGCACTGGCACCTTTCCCAATCAAAGCTGCAGTGCAGTGTTGTCCGGTTCGGCTGCATGCGTTGGCGGAGGGACGGCTACCTTCAGCAATTACAGTTACCAGTACACGTACACAGGCACATCGGCTACTTCCTTTAGCTCAGATGGAAATAGCAGCGGCCAGGTCACATTCTCGAGTTGCAAGATTACGTATGCGAATATCCTGAATGGGCAGAACGATACGGCGACGCTGGATGGCCCTATTACAGTGGCCCTGACCGGCACTGGCGGAATACAGATTAGTGGCTCTACTTCCACGTATTCCAGAAATGGTAGCACCACAATATCGAACGGGGGCGGGTTTTCCATCGATGGAGCCGCTGTATCCTGGTCCGAAGGAGTCAGTACGTCGGACTACTCAATGACTTTGGAAATCCTTAGTGCTAGCTCCACGGCAGCCCAGATTCGGACCACACTGACCGGCACCTTTAATTGGAACGGTACAACGGTGGCTACTTTCAACAATGAAGTCAGAACATCCCTCTGTACCATTAGCGGCACAGAGATCAGTTGCACGTTGCAATGAGAGGCTACCTTGAAACAGGCAGGACCCCGGTGGTCCTGCTTTCTTTCCGGCTCTTCATCGGTGCACTCGCGCTACTACCACTGACTTTTTGTGTCCGAACCCGGTTATTACCGGTTACCATTGCGGCGGATACCGCGCAGCGCCTCATTGATTACTCGGTAGCAATCGGCTATGGAGCGGGCACCGAACTCCGCGGCACAGGCATGCTCATTCCCAAAAAAGGAATGATCCTTACCAATGAGCACATTCTGGGCGCCGATACACGATGCAAAATCTCCCTTGATGGAATCCAGTTCTATGATGCTTTCGTTACGGCACGTCACTCTGATCTTGACCTGAGCGTTTTGAAAATTGAAACCGGTGCATCGGCACCGCCTCCCTCAATGCAGTGGCCTGAAATCCATGAGCAGGTCCGACCCGGATTACCCGTTGTTGCTTTCGGTTCGGCCTTTGGGCTCCATCAAACCTATATGCAGGGATTTGTATCGCATCCCGAGAGGCGCGGCCTTAGAGGCCAACCCGATTCCACCTATTATATCCAAATGCAAGGCATTACCTACCCCGGAATGTCCGGCGCTCCTGTATTTGATCTCGAGGGTCAATGGTTGGGTATCAATCGGGCCGCCTATGGGTACAGCACGACGACCGGTACCGGACTGGTGATACCGGCCCGGATCATAGTGGACTGGCTCGATTCGCTTCCTTTGTCGCCCTCGCATGACGCCCAGTGAGGGCTTCAACGCGATGCACCGCGCATTACTTCAGGTTACACTTATCGAGCACGGACTGGTCCAGAACGCATTCGAGGCCGCTGCCACCTCCCAGAACAATTCCGATTACGGCAGATAAGTCATCAGGGTTGTTCGGATCAGCGGCGTTCTCCAGGTTCGCGCGAAAACAGGTCGGCAGCAACAGAATAAGTATCAGGAATAGTCCGCAGGTCAAAAATCGCATTGGGCGTTCCCCCGAGCGGATAGACCAGAAATATGAGTTCTTGCCATCGTCTCCTACCTGCTCCCCTGGTTGTGGCGAACGATGCTAAGGTTTCTGGTTTTGCGCATCGTCTGGGGATCGACGGGCGTTATCGACAATGAAGGCTTCTTAGCTGCATCCGCCCGGGCCAATGCATCCAATTTTCGCTCCATGTTTGATAACTGCTCTTGAAGAGCGATTACTCTCTTCCCCAGAAGCGCCGACTCCTTCTCTTTTTCGCGCAGCATCGCATGCATCTCCTGGATCGCCTTGACGATTTCCCAGGGATTCAGGTGCTGGACGGTTAGATATCCATCGTCCCGACGTTCGACCAGGTCGGGCCTTACCTGTTGCACCTCCTGGGCCACCGGGCCAATATACGTTCCTTCAGAATCCTTTAATTCATACTGGCGAATCGGAAGCGCCAAAATCTTATCGAGCACAGCCGCGGCAGGACGTATCCCTTTCTTGAGTCGACGATCGGAGGCACATGCGATGTTCAAGGTACCTGGCTCGGGATTCAATCCACAGTTTCCGTTGGTGTCGATAATTCTGACGATGTCCGAGTTAACGCCGGCTTGCACGGTTAATCGGGTACCGCAACTCCCGCCCGTACCAATACAAAGATCGCCGATGGGGGTGATCCTCATCGCATGATTGAGACCATTGGAATAAAAATCATGCCACTGATTATTATTGTCATACACCCAAGCGGGTGTGGTGCCCGATTGAAAAATGGCCGGATAGTTTGCGTATACTCCAAACCGTCCAGAACCGGAATTTGCCTGCACTTCAATGTAAGCGACTCCATCCGCCAGATTGTCGGCGAAATAGGCAATTCGGTCAGCAGCCGTAGTTCGCACATCGAGCCTGGCTATGGGCGCGGTATGGCCGATAGCTGCATTAGCTGTAGTGTACAGGGTCCCTGTGGTCGTGGTGCCGTTCACGTCCAGCTCGGTTCCGGGCGACGTAGTGGCTATTCCTACTCTACCGGTATTTTTCACTACCATACGCGTTGAATTCTGGATCTGGAGGGTAATCTCGCCGGAACCGTTTGAATCCGTATCCGCTCCGATATTTGTGGTGGCAATATTCTCGACGCTGCCGGAGGCCCCGGCCGTTATTCCAGTTAGCGCCGATCCGTCGCCGACAAATGCTGTGGCGTTAATGGTGCCGTTCACATCAAGGGCGGATGTTGGGGCCGGAACGCCAATACCGACGTTACCATCGGTATAGACTGCATCGCTTCCATTGAGAGTCCAATTCGGAATTGCGCTCAGTGTTGATTGTAGAGCATTGAAATTGTCGTTCAGGTCGGCTGCCGTGAGTACATCACCCGAATTAAATTGCTTTATCGTTCCGAGAATCGGAACGGCCAGTAGAGCGCTCGCCCCAAATCCCACAAATAATCCGAGGCCGGCAAATAGTCCATTGCGAAAAGACCTCCAAACGTCATTCATCTGTTTCATTATGCATCCACCTCAGGACTAAAGTATAGTTGTTCCTCTCGACCAAATGCAATACCCAAAGTTGGGCAAATTGATCCTTACAAAAAGAAGGATCCATTACTGAGCCAAACGAACGGTCAATGTCACTCTCCGTTGTTTTGGGGAATCTGCAGGCAAATCGGAAATCAATTCATCATCGGCTACGCCGCTAAAACGGAGCGCCTGTCGTTCAAAACCGCCGGCGATTAGTGCCTCGTACAATCGACGGGCTCGCTCACGGGAGATCCATAGGTTTCCCGGGCTGCCAAAACCAGCCAGTCTGGGCCCGGTGCTATCCGTATGCCCCACCAGCTCAATGACAAAACCGTCGGGAAGATACCCGGAGAGCTCAGATAGGTGCGCAGCATTGTTCTTGAGCCACAGAATGCCATCGGGGCCCGGGTCCACTTGCATAACAGAGTAACCGTCGCCCCCATTGGGAACAAAATCCATCTGCGACAGTTGCTCGCGGATCTCATTTACAGTAGGCGTACGCCGATCGATCTTTTTTACGTTCTCATACTCGGGAGGAGGTTCTTCGAACTCATCCAGAGTGCCGCAAGAGACTGAGAATAGCATGGCGATGCCAAAAATAGCGCCCCGGGCGATCTCGTAGCTTAATCGAAATTTCTTCATCATTTTGAAATCCTCCATTTCAAACCATTCGGAGTTAGTTTCCAAATGTAGTCCCGGCCTCTGGCCAGCGGGGCGAATCCTTTCCCATTCGAATAAACTAATCCGTATCAATACTTGATCACAATCGCAAATTGAACTGCATTGCCCAACTGACGCTCTTCCGGGTGTAGCCATGTTACTGCCTGCTGCGAATCGCTTCCAAATTCCAGGGAAAGCTTGAAATCTTTGTCATGATTGTAATAGACATCCGCGATGGAATAAGTCCATAGCAGGACGGCTAACCATGATATCTGGTTCAGATTATCTTCGCTTCTCCGAGCCTTGCGCTTCAATGCGTCAAAATAGTAGATCGTAATCGGAAGCCCATTTGTGCCAAATACAGCGGTAAAGAGAGGCGGCACCAGGGCAGAATTGTAAGCCCGCTCGGCCTTTTTTAGTTCTATATAGTTATTTGTGAAGACTGAGTAAGAAAATGCAGTCATGCCCAGGAGAGTGAGCGACTTCTCATATTCATCGAGGTAGAAATGCCCCCAACCGGGAATGAGGGCACTTCGCCACAACGCCTGGTTTCGTTCGTAGAGTACATCCTCCCGCCGAATGCTTCTGATTTCACCAATAGCCTCTTCGACGGCCCCGGATGCTTTAAATAGCCTTGCTCTTCGTAACCGCCGTTGCTCGATTTGCCTTTGGCGAATCAGCTCGAGTCTACGTTTCTGCAGAAGCTGCTCGCGCTCCTCGTCCTCCACTGGACCATAGGAGATGCGCGCAATGGCGCTTTTGGGAATGGTTCGTTGGCCCGTCTTCGTGCGTACGGTTATAGATGTGCCGGTCTGTCCCACAATGTTTCCGACAACCGAACTTCCGTCCTTCAAGCGAATGGTATCGGCATGGACAGAAATAGAAACTACAAAAACCGCAATCGATAGTGACCAGGATAATACATTGCGACAGAGAGAACCAGGCTGTCGACGGATACCCATTTCTTCTACTTGTTTCAAGACAGAAACTCCTCCAAAGGCCTGTGCGGTCCCAGGTCGTACATTTTACGGAGAAAGTCCGGTCGGGAGCCGCATCCAGGTTCTATTGCCAGTCGTACCATTTCCGTTCCTTGATTTCCTGGGGTGGCCCGGTTTTCAGACTGGCAATGGTTCGTCGAAAAATGGGTCCATATTGATCGTATCGCTCCCTGGTTGCCGTGCAAGTGAAGAGAATTCCGATTACCCCCTCGTCCGCCTCGATCGTTGCGAAACCGAACAGCGATCGGATGATCACTCCATCGCGAATGCCAAAGGAAATCTCAAGGAGCTTACCCGGACCTCCGGCGATGGAGATATCCGTTTCGCTCAAGACCTGGTAATTCTTAAGCTTGTTCGCCAGTCCATCCCGGTTTATTGTGTACAGCTCGTCGATTTCCAGATTACTGCCTTGGTTTAGAAGAATCAAAGAAACGCTTTCGCGAAAATTATCCTGGGGGTTTTCAAAGGGACTGATTGCGCGAATGTAAGTGCTCGAGCCCTGTTCAATTTTCCAACCGGCTGGAAATACTATGCTGAACGGGGGATCCGAATGAACATAAAGTCCGTTTTCCGGAGTGGCATAACCGCGCTCCTCCAAGGATACTCGGGCTGGCGGGCTAAAGCAACCTGGGAGCCCCAACAGAAGGATCAAGGGAAGCAGCGCTGCAATTCTGTTCCGATAAAGAACCATGATTGATTTCTAAGTTTATATTGTGACTTGTATTCACGCCATACCTCAAATTTGGTATTTGCAATTCGGTCACTCCGGGATTCCGGTTAGTAAGAAGACCCAAT
>JAGRNC010000002.1 GCA_020440935.1 Leptospiraceae bacterium
CGTAGGTTTCGCTGGCGGACAGTCGTGCCAGGGTGGCTCCGCTTTTTCCGGAGCGAATATCTTCCACCAGGACGGGCAGATCCCGGTAATTGTCCGGTCCGAGCACCAGATCCACGGGCAAGCCCATACCATGCAGGTCTTCCCCCAGATTCTGGGCCATACATCCCAGCACTCCGATCACCAGGCCGGGGTTCTTGCGCTTTAGATGCGCCAGGGACTGCAGTCTGCCATAGACCCGCTCGTGGGCCTTTTCCCGGATGGCGCAGGTGTTTAGAAGAATCACATCGGCTTCTTTTTCGCTTTGAACGGTGCTATAGCCTCGATCGCCAAAGAGCCTTCGCACGATGCCCGAATCGTACTCGTTCATCTGGCAACCATAGGTTTCCAGAAACAGTCGATTCTGGCTGACGGGTGTTTCTGTCAGTGTGCTCATAGCGAAATAATGAAAAGGCTGGCCGAATCCGTGGCGTATGCGCTTCCTGGTAAGATATTCAAGGTGCCCTCTCTGGTCAAGCCGGAGTGATTGCTACCTGCGCACCGAACCACCACAATAGAGATATGGAAATGACGGAGAAAAAGAAGCGGCTTCGAATCGACCGCAGCCTGGCCGAAGAAGAGATTCAGTACTATTATTCCCTGCTGGACGAAAGCATTACGGATTATGACTGCGGAACGCTATGCAAAGACGCTAACGGCGGCGTCCCCTATTGCTGCCAGTCGGACAATGCAGTCCCGCTGCTCTATAAGAATGAATACAAGCTTCTCCGCAGCATGGGCGATTTATGGCATGAATGGCGCCCTACGGACGCAGAGGACAAGAAGCTCAAAGAAACCGAAGGCGATGATCAGATCTTTTGCGAATGCAAAGGAGTGGAACATTGTATCCGTGACCAGAGAAGCGTTAGCTGCCGTACATTTCCCCTGGAGCCTTATCTGGACCGCAGGGGCGTGCTTGTGGGACTGACCTTTATCCGAGATTTTACCGACAAGGATCCGGAAACAGGCCGCATTAAATGCCCGCTGTCCCGGAAGAAACAAGACATACGTCAGGTCTTTATAGATACCCATTTCCTGTTCTGGGAAAAGCTGATGCTTCGCAAAGAAGATGAGTACGAAACCTACCTGGAGACTTCTCGCTCGCTCCGACGCGAAAAAGCGCGCACCGGCCGACGATTTGAGATTCTTTTTCCTTCGCATCTCTTAGAATCCAGGAATGCGCGAAAGTACATCTATTGAGGGACTGGACAGAGGCGACCTGGCCGCCAGCCATTCGCCAATCCAAGCCATTCTACTTTCCCGCATGGATCCAGAGGGACCGTCGCAGATTAGACACCATGATTCGCTGCAGTTAAATCAAACTGGCTTTCTCTGGCGCTTTTGCTCATACATGCGCCTATCTGCAGTGTCCAGTAAAGACTGAAACTCCATCGAATCGTGGGGAAAGATCGAGCTACCCAGGCTGGCCGCCAGCGACAGATTCTGACCTTCGATGCTTAGTGGCCGGTTAAATTGCTCCAGTAACCTTTCCTCAAATGCTTTCAGTCCATCCGGACCTTCCACGGGATTCAACAGGATTCCAAATTCATCGCCTCCCAAACGGGCGGCGGTGTCGCTGGTGCGGGTTTCTCGGTTTATGCGAAGCGCCAACTCACGGATGGCCAGATCGCCAAATCGGTGTCCTAACGAGTCGTTGATGGATTTCAAGCCATCCATGTCCACAATGATGATGCCCATAGAAATCTGCAATCGCCCCGCCGCAATGATCCCGTTTCGCAATCGATCGGTGAACAGGGAACGGTTCGCAAGGCCTGTCATTTCATCATGACTGGCCCGAAAGTAGAGCTCATCGATGTTGTATTGAGTGGCGAAGTATAGCGAGGCGCCTATTTGCTCGGAAAGCAAGCGTAGAATCTCTTCTTCTACAACGGAAAAATGGGCCGGATTTGTCGAAAGCACTTTTAGAACGCCCACCGACTGCCCTTCATAAACCAGCGGAACGACAATCATCGAACGTAAACCAATGGTTCGGCAAACCAATCGATTCACGCGGGGATCGGTTTCTGAATCCTCGCAATATAATAATGTGCCGGTTTGCACGGATAGCCCCGAAAGGCTTCCAAAAAGCGGTAATCGAAGGCCCAGCTGAGAGCTGGCAACGCCGCAGGCGGCGCGATACACCATGCTGTCTCCTTCTACCAATTCCACAACGGCCCCGTCGGCCAGAGTTAGCTCCATACTTTTCTGGGTTACCAGAGAGAGAACCTTTCCCAGATCCAGTCCGAGTTTTGAGATTTCAGTCTGTAGGCGAATGATGGCCAGGAGTCTGCTTCGATCGATTTCTATTTGGGAGCCTTCGTCCATGGTGGCAGATTGAAGCTACTGTAAGCGATACTCCCTACATGATGTAAGGACTGCTATAGAAGCTCCAAACTTTTGCAATTCAAAGTTAGGAAAGGGCCTTCCGGGCGCAAAGCGCAAAATGATCCGTCCGAAAAATCCCGCATTGGCCTGTAGGAAAGGTACGGAGTATGCGCTCCGAAAGGAGGGCGCAGGAGAACAGGGCAAATCCTGGGCCGGCCCGAATAGGAGCCCGCCCTTCAAGAAAGTGACTAGCCGGCCGCCACCAGAATAGGATTGGTTCGCTTTATTTCTTCCAGGATTTGATGCGCGATTTGCAGGGTGCGAACATCGCTTTCGCCGGCAACAATAGGCTCGCTTTCACCAGTAATGCATGCCAGGAAATGGAGATGCTCCTGCCGAAGTGGATTGTCCTTATGTACAAAGATTTTCTCTACAAATGATTCCTGACGGTATTTCAATTCTTCCCGGGTCATCAAATAGGCGCTCTGGGCACGGCGGTGGATATCGATATCCTGGGTGGAAAAATCCAGCATGATGTATGCCTTTTCCTGCGTAATCGTCAGAGTGCGCACTTTGTTCTGTGTTGCGCGGCTGGCAATGACGGATGCCACACAGCCGCCAGGGAACTGAAGGGTTGCTGCGGCCACATCTTCGTGCTGACTGAAGGCAGGTGTTCCTGAAGAGTGAACGGCCACAGGATCTTCGTCCACCAGATTGAGAATAATGTCCAGATCATGGATCATTAAATCCAGCACCACGCCAACATCGGAAATTCGGGGGCTGAAGGGCGCCAGCCTGCGGGATTCAATTAGAAAGGGATTATCTACTACTTTCTTGAGTTCCAGCACCGCTCCATTGAAGCGTTCTACGTGGCCCACCTGCATCATAAGATTCTTGGAGGCGGCCAGCTCCACAAGCTCTTTGGCCTGATCCACAGTCTCTGTAATAGGCTTTTCCACGAGAACGTGGCGCCCCTTTTCCAGAGCCTTTTTGGCTACCTCATAATGAAATGCCGTGGGAACGGCAATCACCACGGCATCGGAATGATCGATTAGATCGTCGTAGGTATCAAAAGTGGGGACCTGAAAACGGCTTCCGATTTCTTCCCTGCGCTGAGGATCGGCGTCGAAGATGCCCGCCAGCTCATACTGGCTAATTCCCGCGGCCACGTTGACATGGTACTGCCCCATGTGGCCGACCCCAATAATCCCTACACGAATCTTACTGGACATGACTCCAGGGTCAAGTTCGGCCAGGGGGGATCAATGAAAACTTGCCTTGATCCTGGAAAAAATAGAGTCATTTTCGCCACTTGCTTCCAGCTCTTTATCCAGTTCCTGGACCAGATCGCGGGCACGTTTACTCAGTTTCTTCGGAGTTTTTACTTGAATCAGAACGTGCTGATCCCCTTTTCCGTAACCGCCCATATAGGGCATTCCCTTGCCTTTCAGGCGAAAGATCTGTCCACTTTCGGTGCCCGATGGAATCTTCATTTTCACTTTCTTTCCATCTATTGTGGGTACTTCAATTTCACCGCCCAGGATGGCTGTACTGACTGGCAGATTTGCGCGGATCACAAGATCGTTACCTTCGCGCTCGAACAGTTCATGCTTTTTGATATGGGTTACGACATACAGATCGCCGGGAGGACCCCCATTGGGACCCGCTTCGCCTTCGCCGGATACTTTAAGACGGCTTCCGGTTTCCACCCCGGCTGGAATCTTAATATGTAGAGTTCTTCGCTTTTCTGTAACTCCGCTTCCGCTGCACACTGCGCATGGATCCTTGATCATTTTGCCGCTTCCGTTGCATTGCGGACAGCTTGTAGTCACGGAGAAAAATCCCTGCGTGCGCCGGACCTGACCGCTTCCCTGGCAAAGGGAGCACATGGACGGTCGAGTGCCTTTTCGCGCGCCGGAGCCGCCGCACTCTTCGCAGCTTTCCAATCGGGGTATCTCGACTTTGATCTCTTTTCCCGTGGCCGCCTCTTCCAGGCTGATCTCCACGTTATAGCGAAGATCCGAACCACGCCGCAGCCCTCCGCGGGTACGCGCTCCGCCCTGGAAACCGGCCCCTCCGCCAAAGAATTCCGAGAATATATCGCCAATGTCTCCAAAGATATCGGAAAAGTCGGTGTAGGCTTTGTAGCCGAATCCGCCAGGGCCGCCGGCCGCACCAGCGCCAACGCCGGCCTTGCCAAATCGATCATAGGCCGAGCGCTTTTCTGCGTCGGACAACACTTCGTAGGCTTCGGTGGCCTCTTTGAATTTTTCTTCTGCTTCTGGATTCCCGCGATTCTTATCAGGATGGAACTGGATCGCCAATTTGCGATACGCCTTTTTAATTTCCTCCTGCGAAGCGCCCTTTTGAACCCCTAAAATCTCATAGTAATCTCTATCTGACATAATCGTATCCTGTAAAATTGCGCTGTAGGTTCATTCCAGGCCGGTACTTCCTCGCCGGTCACAGAAAAGGCCGCAGCGCAAAGGCTGCGGCCCGAAAGTCTGATTTCTTACTTTTTATCGTCGTCCACTACGGTGTAATCCGCATCTACCACACGTTCGCCGGACTCTTCCGACGCGCCCTCACCTCCAGCTTCGGCGCCCGCATCGGCTCCGCCTGGTTGACCGGCCTGGGCGGCCTCATAAAGCTTCTGGCCCAATTCCATAGAGACTTTTTGAATCTCATCTCTGGCCGCTTTGATCTTTTCGGCATCGTCTGTAGCCAGCGCATCGCGGGTTCGTTTAATCACATCGTCCGCACGTTCTTTGTCGGCCGGATCCACTTTGTCGCCGGCATCGGAAAGAGCTTTTTCCAGACTATAAGTCAGGGAGTCGGCTTCGTTTCGCGCCTCTGCGATTTCGCGGGCATCCTTATCTTTGGATGCGTTTTCTTCCGCCTCTTTGACCATCCGGTTGATTTCGTCTTCCGAAAGACCGCTGGTAGTTTCCACTCGAATCTTCTGCTCTTTACCGGTGCCCATATCTTTGGCCGATACGTGCACGATACCGTTTGCATCGATGTCGAAGGTCACTTCGATCTGAGGTACTCCTCGTGGAGCCGGAGCAATACCCACCAGGTCAAAACGCGCCAGAGTTCGGTTATCGCGAGCCATCTCGCGTTCGCCCTGTTGGACATGGACGCTTACCGCGGTCTGGTTGTCTGCCGCCGTAGAAAACACCTGACTCTTGCGAGTGGGAATAGTGGTGTTTCGCTCGATTAGCTTGGTAAAAACACCGCCCAGGGTTTCAATACCCAGAGAAAGCGGAGTTACATCGAGAAGCAGCACATCGGAAACTTCTCCTGCAAGCACCCCGCCCTGAATGGCAGCGCCCACAGCAACAACCTCATCAGGGTTTACAGATTTGGACGGATCACGACCAAAGATCTGCTTCACCAGTGCCTGAACCGCTGGAATTCGGGTGGAGCCGCCCACTAGAATTACCTCGTCGATTTCGGACGGACTCAGTCCTGCATCGCGGATTGCGCTTTCGCAGGGTCCTTTGGTGCGATCCACAAGCTTCTGCGTTAGCTGATCAAATTTGCTTCGACTGAGCGACAAGTTCAGGTGCTTGGGACCGCTCTGGTCAGCCGTAATGAATGGAACATTGATTTGCGCCTGAGTCGTTCCAGAAAGCTCGATTTTGGCTTTTTCTGCAGCCTCTTTCAATCGCTGCAGCGCCATCTTATCTTTGCCCAGATCGATTCCGGACTCTTTCTTGAACTCTTCGGTGAGCCATTCCATAATCGCTTCGTCGAAGTCGTCCCCACCCAGGTGCGTGTCACCGTTGGTGGATTTTACTTCGAAAACGCCATCGCCCAACTCCAGGATCGAAACATCGAATGTTCCGCCACCCAGGTCGTAGACCGCAACTTTCATATTCTTGTCTTTGCGATCCAGGCCATAGGCCAGGGCTGCCGCAGTTGGTTCATTGATGATTCGCTCTACTTCAAGCCCTGCAATGCGACCTGCATCGCGAGTGGCCTGCCGTTGCTCATCGTTGAAGTAAGCGGGCACTGTAATAACCGCTTTGGTCACGGGATGTCCCAGATAGTCTTCCGCGGTTTGTTTCATTTTCTGCAATGTAATAGCAGAAATCTCTTGAGGAGTATGGGCTCCATACTCGGTTTCAATCTTGATTCCGTCGCTTCCGGAGCGCACTACTTCGTAGGATACGAATTTCTGCTCATCTTTGATTTCGGAAAATCTACGACCCATGAATCGCTTCACGGAACGGACGGTATTCTTTGAGTTCGTAATCGCCTGGTTCTTCGCGATCTGCCCTACCAGTCGGGTATCTTTATCTGTGAATGCTACGATAGATGGAGTGGTACGTGCCCCCTCCGCGTTGGCGATTACCACTGGCTCGCCACCTTCCATCACAGCAACACAGGAGTTCGTTGTCCCCAGGTCGATTCCTATGATTTTTTCTTTAGTCATCTTTTACCTTCCTTTTGCATTCCCTTGGAATATTTCGTTAATTTGCTCCCGCCTCGGTTTGAGCGTTTTCGGAGCTGCCTGCCTGCACCGGGGCGGCCGCTTTCGCAACCTGCACGCGTGCCGGTCGAATTACCTGCGGAGCGTCCTCGCCATCCTGACGCACCCAGCCTTTCTCATAAACCTGCGTAACCGTATCCTTTTGAACCGATGGATCCTGCGCCAAATCCAGCGCTTCCATAAAATTCGGATCGAAGGCATCGCCCGGCTCTACCACAGGCTTTATGTTTTCTCTCGATAGTACCGAGATGAATTCATTGCGTATCATTTCTACGCCAGTCACAAAGTTCTTAACCTCTGGATTATCGCTTTTGCTGCGCAGTACGAGTTCCAGATTATCCAGAACCGGAATCAGTCCTTTAACAAAGTTGACTACAGCAAAAATTCGCGAACGCGCCATTTCGTCCTGAGTTCGTTTACGAAAGTTCACGAACTCGGCTCTTTCGCGAGTCCATTGATCCTTTAATTCCTGGATCTCTTTTCGGGCGGCTTCCAGAGGATCGCCCTCTTGCGCGGGTTGCTGGGCCGCCTCTGCCGTTTCGTCCACCTGACCGTCCACCGGTTGGTTTTGTTCATCGGGCCGACCGAACTGGCCTTCCTGATGCTCTGTGTTTTCCTGCGTATCCATTACTTCCTCTCAAATCTTACCGCTATTGCGGATCTAATTACTCATACGGGTCATAAGCCCGGAAATTACGATGCGAAGGTACTCGATAGTACGAATTACATCTACATAGTTCATTCGATTTGGACCTACAATGCCCATGGCTCCGATGCTCTTTTCTCCCATCTTGTAGCTACCCGCAAGCACCGATAAACCTGCAAGTCTGGGCTCCTGGTCGCCTTCGATACGAACCATAACATCGTCCAGCTCTACCGTCTGCTTGAAGATTCCATAAAACATATCTTTCGCTTCGTAGAGCTTTCCAAGATCTCGAATCTTCTCGAGATTGACCGAGCCGTATTGATCGATTAACCGATCCAGTCCGGAAATGAAGAACTCTTCATTTCCCTTCACAGACTCGAAGTGCGCATTCAATATGCGCGATAACATACTATAATAACCTGTGAGCTCCCCTTCGCCTGGAATCTCCAATCCCAGCAACTGGCCGTGGATTTCATCCAGATCCTGCCCTTTGAAGCGTTCATTTAAGAAGCGCGAAATCTGCAGCAGATAATCCCTGGGGATTCGCTCATCGAGAAAAAGCGTCTTCGTATACACGGTACCCGAACGCGTAGCGATCACCACCAGCACCTCGTCCTGCCCCATATCGATGAGCTCAATATGCTTGAGCACCGCACGCTCCGGCGCCGGCCCGATGATCACTCCTGCAAAATTCGTTAGCGCCGATAGAATGTTCGAAGTCACTTCGAGGATTTCCCGGATGGAGAACTCCCGACGAAGGTACTCCTTTTGAATGAAGCGCTGCTTCTCTTCTTCGAAGTTCGCAGGCGGCAATCGACCGGGAAGCCAGGCAACGTAGCTTCGGTAGGCTTTCTCGGTGGGAACTCGTCCCGAGCTCCGATGGGGCCCGAATAAATAGCCGGACTTTTCCAGGTCCGACAGTATATGTCGAATAGAAGCCGAGCTCAGCCCTACGTCGTACCGATCCACCAGACCCAGGCTGCTCACGGGCTGCCCGGACTGAATATAGGTGTCTACCACCAACCGCAGGATCTCTGCCTGCCGCGGACTCAGGTCTTCTGATTCCATACCGTACGACTCATTGTGCTCGCTTCGGGCTTCCATGGCCGCTTTTCCTCGTTTATTAGCAGTCAGCACTGCCGATTGCTAATGCTCATCAAACATGTTCCAAAAATCGGCCAATGTCAACTAAAAATTAGCAATTCCTATGTGTCTTTGCTTGCAATGCGACGTTTGCGCGAAAGTTGCCATGCAATGGGTCTGGCAATCAAGCCCGCGACACCTTGACAGCCAAAAAGACACTTTGGCAGGCGAGAATTTGGGATACGGAAGAGCCGCGGACATTGCAGGGCACCGGCGCCCGTCCCGCAATCAGGCGCCCACCTCCGTTCGGGAGGGGCTCGCAGATCACATCACCATCGGCGAATGCGAAAGCACCGGATCAGTCGAATGCGATCGGCGGCGCTAAGACTATCTGTTGCGATTGCAATAGACTTCACCTGCAATGCATCGGACAGCCCTACCGTTTTGCCGTTCTCCGAAGGAATGTGATACAGGGAAATGGATAGAAATCCTTCTCCGATGGATGCCTGCATCGCATCGATCTTACCCCGGTCTAGACTCCGCCTATCCACAGTTCCCAAAAAAGGCGATTCAATCCAGGATTCGATGCGCGCCGCATCCAGCCGCACAAAAGTATGGGATCCGTACGAACGCAGAGCGGCATAGCCCAGGGCCGCCAGAAGGGCGGTGGCAAGAACGGTGCCGAGCAATAGAGCAAAAGAAAAGCCACGATACACAAAGCCCATTACCAGAAAATACAGAGCAACAATGGGAATACACAGACCCATAAAAAGCGCCGGATGCGGACGGTTACTCCATTGCAACCTACAACCTTCCCCGGAAGGGGAAGAATGGATGGAACTGTACGGCTGATCGCACATTAGCGAAGACACAATTAGAATTCCGACTGGCTTTTTTTCAAGCACCGAGAAGTTCATCCCATCGGACAAAGGTAGGTTCAGATGAGAACGGGCTTGCTTGATGACCTCTTGCATTGCATCGGCGGAACCTGTTTTGTAAAGGCGCGCGATAGCACCATTTTGAAAGAGCAGATTCAATGTGTACTCAGTTGTTTTGTCGCCATCATCGTCGGTCTCTGTTTCGGTCTGCAGGGAGTAGCTGGCAAAGTCTTCGAAAGGAAACGATTGGATGAGTTGATCCTGGCTGTAGAACTCTGCCATGGCCGAAGAAGCGTTTAGTCTTACCGACAGACCTTCATAGCTGGCATTAAATACCATGGGAATCAGGAAGAATGGAACACTGAACAGAACAAAACCAAAATAGAAGAATCGCTCGCCCGGACCGCTGGACTTGAAGATCATGTAATAGATGGCTCCACCGGCGATGAAAGCGGGCACTGCTCCCGCAATGAGCCAGACCCAGAGCGACGGCGCTGTCTGAAAGAATATGATGGCATCGCCATCCAATCGATAATTCATCTCTGGCTCAGTGTAATCGCTGCCGTAGCGGCGCAACCATTTCCAGCCCGGAATTGCCAGCGCCAGGACGTTTCGGCACAGATCCCTGACAAAACGAATCAGTCATCGATGGATTCGATGGATGTGAGCCTTATATACTCGGCCGCCGCCACCTCGGCTTCTTTGATTTTGCCCAGCTGTCGAAATAGTACAATCCGATTGTACAGCGCATCGGTCCTGGTAAAGTCGCTGCGAAAAGAACGACGAAAAGAATCCAGCGCCAGATCGCCCCTGCCCGCGTACCAGTAGGCCATGGCCAGATGAAAATGACGCAGACCGGTGGCATGGCTGCGAATTTCGATTCTTTCCTGGGCCTCCACCGAATCTTTGAGCAGCGAAATAGCGCGAAGAAGATCGGAATGATATTTTTCCGGATCGGAACCTGGATTTCTGTAAATCAAGCAAATCGCCAGGCGAAAACGAATGTCGTCGTTGTAGGCCTGCAGTTCATAAGCCCGATCAAAATAGGGCAAGGCGCCCTCGAAATCGCGGGCATTAAAGCGCTCCAATCCGGCCTGCCGAATCTTTGCAAAATCGGGCGCAGCTATTAAGGAAGTGCTGGATAGTATTAGGAAGCTGAGGCCAAGAAATAGAGAGGCGATTTTTGGGGTCCATGCTGGCTCCCTGGCGGAGCTCCATTGCCTGCCGCGGCCAGTCAGAGATTTTCTAACCGTTCTGAAATTCTGGATCCAGAAGTAGCAGCAGCGCATTACTCTGTTTATCGGCCCTGCTGTTCAATGCATAAGGGCGAATCCGTAGCCTGAAGCCGAACTCCCGTCCAATGTCTTCTAATTCCTGTTGCATACCCGGGGTGGTATCTCCCAGAAAAATGAGAAGTTGCGAGACTCCTGTTCGAATACCCAGAACGGCAGGCTCGCTGCTGAACCTTTCCTGTAATCGATCAAAGAATGCCTGTCTGCCGGGATGCTCCCTAACTCCATCGATTTCAACGAGCCAACGAGTTTGCGGATGAGCGCGTCGTAAGAATCGGCGGGTGGTTCGGAATGCCTTTTGTAAGATGCGACGATCTTCGGCAAAAGAATAGGTATGCGCCATGTCGAAGACCAGAGGACGGACATAGCCCAGAAACCGCTCCAAATCGCGCATTGTCTGGTCTTCCACTTGCGGTCTTTCCCTGGATTCAAAAAGCAATACCAGAAGCATGGGATAAGGAGTCCGACCATCGTGATAGATCGACATCCAGTGAAACCTCTCCAGACTCTCTTTGCTGAAGCGTTTGCGCAAGAAAGGATCCTTTTCTGCATATTCCGACAATCGCAGGTGAATCCATCCCGAAGGCTCGATATAGCGATCCCGCACAGCAAAATGCAGGTTATCTACCGTGGTATCATCCAGATTTAGATGTAGCGCTGGTCGAAAGCTATTGCCCATAGAGTCCAATGGCTCAATAGCCAGGGCCTCGGCCTTTAGTTCGTCGGCAATGGTTTGTAGAAGATATTGAAAATGCTCTGCCTCGATGACTGGCAAGCTGTGAAGTCCTACTGTGTATTGAAACAGCGGATCAGATGGAGGATTTCCCGAAAGACTGCCCAACGACGGAATCGGATCGTTCGAATCGTGGGCCATTACCTGGTCTTTAACAGCCTGGAATTCCTCGCTGAAGATCTTTCCGCGGATAGCGGGCAATGCATCTGCATCGGTCTTATCTGCCTCTGTGGAGACCGATGGCGGACTTACAGTGGACGTTGCTCGGCGGTTTAGCGTTGGACGTGAGGCGGCATTCTCTCTATCTTTGAGCAATGGGGCCAGATTGGAGCGCATTTTTTCCTGCCTGGCTTGCAGTTCTTTCCAGAGAAATGCATCGAACTCGGATTGACTCATGACCTGTTTCCAAGGGAAAATTGCATTTTATAGAAAAGCAAGGGGATTTCTACTTTTTGCATAGAATTTCAAGGGGGAGCTTTGAGTTTTTATTATCTATTTATCGACGGAATCGGCCTGGGCGGCAAGGAAGATCATAATCCCTTTCATGTCCACGCAAAGCATCTGTTTCGCCATCTTGCCGGCGAGGAGCCCGGCGATTCCGTTTCCAGCCAATTCCTCTGCGTGCCCGCCGATGCCCATATGGGCTTTTCTGGATTGCCCCAGTCCGCCACCGGGCAAACCAGCCTGTGGACCGGCATGAATGGCCCGGCTTCCATGGGTCGGCATATGACTGGATTTCCAGGGCCCACATTGATTCGAGTCATCGAGCAATATTCAATGATCAAGCTTCTGTCCGAGAATGGGAAGAAGGCGGCGCTATTGAACGGATACTCGAAGGCGTATCTAGATCGAATCGAGCGAAAGCCCAGGCTCAGGAGCGCGTCCACTCATGTCCACCGCGCATCGGGCCAGCCGCTCTTTTTGCTGGAAGATGTACTGGAGGGACGTGCCCTTTACATGGATATCACGCATCAATTCCTGCATCATTTTTATCCCGATTTCGCCGGCAAGCTTCCCATCGCCGATCCTCGGGAGCGGGGCCGGCAGTACGTAAAGATCGGCCGCGAGTACGATCTGGTCTTATTCGAGTACTTCCTCACCGATAAGGCCGGACATAACCAATCGATGGAAGAAGCTTCCATGACGATCCAGATTCTGGAACCATTCATTGAAGGTATTTTAGAAGAAATGGATCCGCTAGAAGATACCCTGGTAATCAGCTCGGACCACGGGAACATGGAAGATCTTAGCACAAAGACGCATACCAATAACCTGGTGCCCGTATTTCTGTCCGGAAAGTATGCATCGGATATGGCCGGACATATCAAGTATCTATACGACATACCCCGAGCCATCTTTAACTGCATGGATTTCGATTCCGGCCTCCCCGATCCGCTGGCTATGGCCGCACAGCCCGAATCGGCCTGACTCGGCGGTCTCGTTGGAAAAAAATACTAGCTTGGCCGCCCATCGTGGCTTTCGACAGGTAGCTTCGATACCGAGAAACCAGCCTACCACATTCCAATCCAATTTAAAAAATACGAATATCCCAAAACAGAAATCTATTGATGCCTCAATTTTAGTCGACATACAGGTAGATCTATGGTTCGCATAGTCAATGGTTCGTCGAGCCCTCAGGGCAATTTTACTTTGTTCCGCCTTCCTCCTCGCCCAGAATGCCAAAGCCGAGTCGGTTTCCCTGGAGATTGGAGGCGGGGCAGGATGGATTGATCATACTTTTGTAGAACGCCTGGGAAAAGACGCTCTCAGAAAAGAAAGCCTGTACTCCCTGCCGGTGGCACTGTATGGTTCCAGCCAAATCCGTCGCAGCACACCAGGCGGTTACCATTTGCTATTGCAGAGTCGATCCAACGACCTGGCATTCAATCTATTTAGTCGAAGCAACTACTGGAACACCACACAACGAGTTTCCTCGGTGGACAGCACAGGTCTGCGAATGCAGACCAATCGTTACTCGGTCAGCGAAAGGACCAGGGGCATGGAAATGGGCCATCAGATTCATTTGCTTAACGACCGGCTCACATTGATTCCCGGCTATGGCTTGCTTTCCGTATTTAGCAGGATGCAAGGTGATGGCACCAGCATTGACCAGCTGAATACTTCGGTTTCTGTAACATCCTTTTCCCTGGCTCCGGCAGACATTCGAACGAGTGCCGATGGTTTATTCATTCGTCTAGGGATGGACTACCAGATATCCGAGGGCTACCAGCTGGTGGCACTGGTTAGATATCTTCCGGACGGAATCGGGGAATGGACGCAGCAATCAAACTCCCTGGCCCTGGGATATTCCAGCTCAGTCGACTATTTTTACCAACTAACCGTGGCGGACATCCGCGGCAAAAGCAACCGCCGCATGGGAAGCCTGGATTTAAAGTTAGTTCGGGAGGTGAATTCATTTTTTCAAGTGAACGTTGGAGCGCACTGGCAGTATTCGTCGACGCGGTATTCCGTTGAACCAACGCGGGGAGCCATCTTCACTGCGGGCACCGGCGGTTTCAGCAGTCTCACCGGGAGTTCCTATGTTTATCTCGGCGAGCCTCTGTCAGACGCAAAAATCTACAGCCATCGAAAAAGCGAAAATCGATTCAACCTGTACCTCTCCATGACTTTCACTACCGGGGAACAGAACTTATGAGAGCGAGAATGAAAAATTTCATGAAGTACATTGCGGTTTTGTCCATTTGCTTTGTTTGCACCCAGTGCCTGACAATGTCTCTATTTCCTCTGTCTCGCTCCATCAAAGTAGAATCCAACCCTCCATCGGCCAGGGCTCAGCTGTATGATGAAGGCGAGCTGGTGGATGAAGTATTCACCCCTGGAAGGATCTATCTATTTCGCGTCAGGAATCTTACATTGAAGGTTTCCAGGCCCGGCTACAAGACCGTCACGGTTCCCATACGCTTTAAATATAGCCCCGTACGACTAACTATAGCAGGATTAATGGGATGCACCTGCCTTCTTATTCCCACTGGTCTGGATTTTCTTTCCGGTGCCACGGAGGTCCCCGCTCAGAACGTTTACACTGTTACCCTGGAACCCGAAGATGGATCGGAACACTCCATCGAGCTACAAGTGATCGCCACGAACAAGGAAATCATAATTCGATAACTGCTGGATAATCAGCGGAGTCCGTGATACAGTCCTTACAGATCCAATTCAATTACGCTTTACGGTCCGTTCTCGCATAGCGCGATTGTCGGATGACCGATTCCTTCTATGGACTGACCACCGATACAATCCTGGATGCGGTGGATGCGGCCGGTTTCTCGCCCACCGGTCATTGTCTCGCTCTCAACAGTCTGGAAAATCGCGTGTACGATCTGAAGCTGGAAGATGGAAGCCATGTGGTCGTAAAATTCTATCGGCCCGGTCGATGGTCGGCCGAGCAATTGCAACAAGAGCACGATTATCTATTCGAGCTTCAAGCCGAGGAGATTCCTGTTTGTGCTCCCCTCCGGTTTTCCGATGGCAACAGTTTACGGACCTGGGAAAACATCTACTTTGCCATCTGGCCCCGCACCGGCGGACGCATGCCCGACGAGTTTACCGATAGTCAGCTCATGGAACTGGGCCGGCTCATTGCGCGCATGCACAATGTAGGCTCCCGCGAATCGGCATCCCATCGAATCACTCTGAATGCAGATTCGTTCGGCCGGCGTCCCCTGGAATACTTACTTACCAATGATTTTTTGCCCGAGCATATCCGTCGTCCTTACGAAGAAGTAGTGCTGGAACTATGCGACATTTACGATCGATTGAGCGCCTCAGTTCCCATCATTCGAATCCATGGCGACGCGCATGGAGGAAATTTGCTTCGTGGCGACGATGGCTGGTTTTTCCTGGATTTTGACGATTTCTGCATGGGACCGGCGGTACAGGACATCTGGTTGCTGGCGGGCCAAAAAGGATTGGAAGGGATGCGCAATCGATCCATTCTACTTCAGGGCTATCGACAATTTCGAGAATTTTCGGATGAATGGCTCCAGCTGGTAGAACCACTCCGTTCGCTGCGGTTTATCCATTATTCCTACTGGATCGCGAAGCGAATTGAAGATCCTGCTTTTCCTACCGCATTTCCTCATTTCGGAACCGAGGATTACTGGGCGAACGAATTAAATGACCTTCAAGACCAGATGCGAATTATTAAAGAAAGCGATGTAGAATCGGTAAATGCAGTGGCAGAAATTAGCGAAGAAGAAGCCGAGCTGTCCAACAAAGATTTCTTCTGGGACTGGGAGGACTGAGCGAATCGCTCCCGATCGCTCAACATCGACGGGCTTCTTTCAATTCCTTTTCACGCTCTTTCCAGTCGGGCAAAAATCGATTCATCCAGCGATAAAACCGAGCATTATGGAGCCTTTCTTTCAGGTGTACCATTTCGTGCACAACGATGGATTCGATGCAGGCAGGACTGTAACGCGCAAGCTCTAGATTGATCCAGATACGTCCGGTGCGGACATTGCAGGACCCCCACAGAGTTTTCATCTTCTTGATCCCGGTAAATTTGACGTTTACTTTCATCCGGGGTTGCCATTTGGAAACGAATTCCGTTACCAGGGTGCGTAGCTCACTGCGAAAATGATTCTCCATGAGCCCGATGCGCTGCGCCGCCGTGGTTCCCTTCCTAAGAGTAAGGATGCACTGGCTATCTTCAAATTGGACCCCACCGACTGACCCGGAACGAATCCGCACCTGGTAG
The DNA here is from genome assembly GCA_020440935.1 of Leptospiraceae bacterium. GTDB lineage: Bacteria > Spirochaetota > Leptospiria > Leptospirales > Leptonemataceae > UBA3465. Next base: position 16,212 of record JAGRNC010000002.1, read on the forward strand.
GGCTTGCCCATGTAGAAAATCCGCTCGCCTTCTACGTACCTGGGCGCGCTGGGTCGCGGATATTGCATCATCCGTTTGCGCTGATTTTCAATCCAATCCATCCGTTCCTGAATCACTTCCATCATCTGCTTTCTGGACAGGTGCGTGGGCCCGGACACGCGCACCCGCCCGTCCGGAGGATACACGGTGAATCGAATGGACTTCATAGATTTCTGTTCGATGTCTATGGGAAAACGGGAAGTAGTAATTCTATACTTGATGCTTTTCATCCGATCAGTCCCTTTCTATCCGGCGGCTGTATTCCGGTAAAGACAAATGCCTGAAGCCATCGGACCATTCATGGTGGACATCGGAGCCATCGGGTCGGACCGGAGCCGATAGAGCACCGCGGGGCGTACCGTTGTGCGGGCCGGCAAACATTTTCGTATTTTCATTGCCTATGCGGGTATGCCCTATCATTACAGCCTTCGGAGCACATCATGGAAATCAATGCATCTACATTAAAGCAAGTGGAGCTTTTTAGCGCACTGCCCGATCCCGAGCGAGAATCGCTGGCTTCGCATTTCGAACTTCAAGAATTTAAGAAAGGGGATTACCTCTTTCGACAGGGCGAAGATCGACATGCGCTTTTCTTCATTCAGGAGGGTGAAATTGACCTGGTGGATGAAACCCTGGGAATGGAAAAGATATATGTTACCAGCGGTCCGGGAACCGTTCTGGGCGAGCCAATTCTAATTGAAGAGGGAAAGCATGCACTGGGCGGTCGCGCCCGGTCCGAGGGCAAATACGGTAAGCTGGAGGCCGTTACAATCCAGAAGATCAAAACCAGCGACCCGCATTTATTTGGAGAAATGGTTTTATCGCTGAGCAAGGTCCTGGCGCGCCGCCTGGCCTATGCAAATCGGGGGAATCGAGGAATCTCTGCCGATTTTCGTACCGGAGAAACCCGTAAAGAACACGATCTCATCGGCGACCGGGAAGTTCCGCACAATGTGCTATGGGGAATTCAAACTTTGCGTGCCATGGAGAATTTCTCTATCAGCGGCGTTCGGTTGGATCATTTCCCCGAATTCATCGAATCTTTGGCCGACATCAAAGCTGCCTGCGCGGTGGCCAATCATGGACTGGGAAACCTGGACACCGAGCGTAAAGAGGCAATCATTAAAGCCTGTGATGAACTGAGTCGGGGTATGTGGCATAGCCATTTCATGGTGGATATGATCCAGGGAGGCGCCGGAACAAGCACCAACATGAATGCAAATGAGGTAATTACCAACCGTGCATTGATGATTCTGGGAAAGGAACGAGGAGATTATAAATCCATCCACCCAAACAACCATGTGAACATGAGCCAGTCCACAAACGATGTGTACCCATCGTCCATAAAGGTAACCCTGCTTCGCATGATGGCCCGATTGCTTTCCGAAGTGCAGAACCTATCGGCCTCATTCGCGGCCAAAGCCGAAGAGTTCAAAGAAATTATCAAGATGGGGCGCACCCAGCTTCAGGATGCCGTTCCCATGACTCTGGGCCAGGAATTTCAGGCCTGGTCGCTGATGATTCGCGATGGGGGCGAACGCATCGAACTGGCCCGCAAGCCCCTCAGTGAGCTGAACATGGGCGGAACCGCCATCGGCACCGGGATAAACACCCATCCGGAGTTTTCCCGAATGGTCATCGAAGAGCTTTCCAGCCGAACGGGATTGAGCCTTTCTTCTTCCGAAGATCTGGTACTGGGAACGCAGGACACGTCCGGATTCGTGGAGCTTGCCGGGGTATTAAAGATGCTGGCAGTGAGGCTTTCCAAGATCTGTAACGATCTGCGTCTGCTCTCCAGCGGGCCGCGATGTGGACTACACGAAATCAATCTTCCCGGTGTTCAGCCCGGCTCGAGCATCATGCCAGGAAAAGTGAATCCAGTAATTCCGGAAGTAGTAAATCAGGTGGCCTTTCAAGTAATCGCGCTGGATAACGCTGTGGCGCTGGCCAGCGAAGGCGGACAGCTGGAGCTAAACGTCTTTGAACCAGTGATTGCCTACGATCTATTTACTTCTATTGAGATGCTTACCAATGCAATGTCCACATTGCGAAAGCGATGCATCGACGGAATCACCGCCAATCCCGAAGTATGCCGCAAGATGGTCGAAAACAGCATAGGAATCGTGACTGCATTGAATCCCCATCTGGGCTACGAGAAGACTTCAGCGCTGGCCAAAGAGGCGCTGGAGAGTGGAAGATCGCTGGGAGAACTGGTGCTGGAAAAAGGATACATGACCCGGGAAAAACTCGATGAGGTGCTCAGCCCGGCCAATATGATTCGGCCCAGCTTGAAGTAGTGGCAATCGGCGATGCTACGGGCTGGCCAGCGCAAACTGCGATGTCCCCAGCGCAGAAGAACTACTGGCCCTGGGTGACCGCCTTATATAGATCCACCTGGCTTTGCCGAATACCGGCCTGCCCCGATGTAATGGCATTCCTGGAGAACTCCAGGGCTGCCTCTTTATTTGCCTGATAAAAGGCCACGAATTTCTTATCTTCCAGGGCAATGTGATTGGTGAGCCATTCGCGAAGATCCTTGATTATACTGGCGGCCGCGCGGGGGTTGCCCGCCTCAAAGGATTCCTTTCGCACACGAACAAATTCTTCAAATTTTTTGTGCCGCGCCGTATGCGACTGCTTCTGATCGTATCCAAGTACATCCATCAGTTCTTCTTCTGTGCGAAAGTGAACGTCGATATATTGAACAGCTTCCTCGATGGTCTGGGCCAGTACTGCATCGCGGGTTAATTGCGATTCGCCCATGGCCTCATCCATGGCCACGATCATCTTTATCAGCCACAGATGTTGAATGTCGATAATAGGAACGCCGATTTTGAGATTCAATCGATTCCAGAGCGAAGTGATTTCTTTGAGCACTTCGGGAGTGGTTACGCTGATTCCGCTTCTTCGCGATATTAGACCCAGAAAATCGGCCTGCTCGGGATTCAAGAATCCTTTCTCCGCATTGGCTTCCAGCATGTATTTGTTGGCCTGATCGATCAACTTGCGGCGATGCAGAAAATCGGCGTATTTCTTGTCCTCTTTTAGAATATGGTGTATTAGCCACTGGCGCAAAAAACGATAAAGTTTCTCGGCTTCCTGTCGCGTGGCGATTCCCTTTTCGCCGACTATGCGCCCCAGCGCCGAACGAAACATCTGATGCGAGCGAATATGCTCCTGTTCTTCGCCAAAGTGGTATTGATGGAATAGGTCTTCTTCTGCTGCAAAATGGGTCTCTGCGTAGGAGCCCGCCTCGCCAACGATTTCGTGAAATCTCTGGGGTACTGCATCCGGGTTGTGGTGCAGTACCCACTCCAGCTCCAGCACCAGGGCAACCAGCCAGGCGTGCTGGGCATCTATGGCATCTATGCCCAGACGCAACTGCAAATGATTCCATAGGGCAGAAGCGCGTTCCACCACTACAGAATCCAGACGAGATGGCGACATGGGCGACATAGCCCACATTTGAAATCCTGCCTCAGGGGCAAAGATCGAATTTTCCTAAAAAGATCCTTGTCGAAGCCCAGGAAACCCTGTATCGTAGTGCAGCCCGCCCCCAGAGGAAAAAATCAAAAAGGGACCGCCATTCCGGTCTCGGGAGAGGATCCCATGCCAGCAACCAGCTATACGCCAAAGTTCGAAGAGCCTGTTAAGGATACGAGTATCCGCCACGTCAGCGAATATATGGCCCGCAAAGTCATCGCCTTTTCTCCGGAAATGAACATGTACGATGCCATCCAGATTCTACTGAAGAATAAGATCGCCGGCGGACCGGTAGTGGACAAGAACGGGAAGATGCTCGGGGTTCTGTCTGAGAATGACTGCCTGCGGCTGCTCACTCTTGAGACGTACCACAGCATGCCCAATCATGAGGTCCAGCACTACATGTCCACGAACGTGCGAACCATTGATTCGGATGCAAGTGTCGTAGATGCAGCCGAGAAGTTTCGCAAAGAAGGCCTGCGTCGATTGCCCGTATTGCATAACGGAATCCTGGTAGGCCAGATTAGCCGGCGAGATTGTCTCAGAGCCATCATCGATCAGAAGCATCAGCAAGAGCGCGAACTGGGCGGAAAATAGAATACATCGTCCAACGGGGCCAACTAGTTGCGACTGATTCTGATTTTCGCTTTCTTGTTGCCCCGTGACTTTGCAGAGCCTCCTAAAAATCAAGCATCGTAGAGCGATGCTTCTTTAGCTGGCGCGACTACAATGTGCGCCGATGGGGAGTTTGAACGCGATCCAGGGCATTCCAGCCTTTCCGGACGCGATTCATCCGTAACCTCTTGTTTCATAACAATCTTTGCATGCAGTGGCCGCTGGCTCATTGGATTCCCTGGAGGCAGTTGGGTTTAAAGAGCGTTTGCACTTGTATGAAATCGTTACGATTTCGAATACGGTCTTATGCGACAAATCGTGCTAGTTCTTGTTGCGACGCTGCTCACCGGGCAGGCTCTTCTTGCAGAACCGTCCGCCGAGACCCTGCAGACGCGCAGAGAATTCTTAAACCTACACCAGATCATGGGGCTTACAACGCTGAGCCTTTGGCTTGCAACAAACCTTGCCGGGGATAAAGCGAAGGATAGCCTCTACCGCGAATCCGATGAAAAGGCTCGCTTTCTTCTTCTGGCCCATCCGGAGTATTCCAGCGATCCCCTGTACTATGCTGCACTGCAAGAGCCGGGCCCTCGCAGCTTTACGGCAGAGTACTTCCTTTCGAAGGATCCGACGAACAATCTATTACCCTACCTGGCCCTCAAACAGAATGACGAATGGGAAGCGCGCCGATCGGGAAGCCTGCACCGAAATCTTGCATATGCAACTTTTCTTTCCTATGCGATTACCGCCTCTCTGGCTTACTTTGCTCCAGAAGGCGTAGAATACAAGCGCGAGGGCGTGGACAGCATCTT
>JAGRNC010000299.1 GCA_020440935.1 Leptospiraceae bacterium
CCATCCCTGGAACGTCTCCGCGACCTGATTCTCAATTCCTTGCCCGAAGGCTTCGAGGAAACCATTGGCTACGGAATGCCTGCCTATGTTGTGCCGTTCTCAATCTATCCCAATGGATATCATGTGAATCCTTCGCTGCCTTTGCCTTTCATCAACTTTGCGATGCAGAAAAGTAACATCGCCCTATATCATTTAGGAATCTATTCCATCCCTGGCCTCGAACAGTGGTTCGTGGATGGCTACACAAAAGAAATTGGCAAAGCCCCGGATATGGGAAAGTCCTGCATACGATTCAAGAAAGAGAGCGAAATCCCCTGGAAGCTTCTGGAAAGACTCTTCAAAAAAGTAAAGCCCTCGGATTACATCAAAGCCTACGAGTATCATCGGAAAACAGGTCCCACCGCCACGCTGGGGAGTGGGCGCAAAAAGCAGACCGACACAGCCTCCGGTATAAAAGTTCCAAAGAAAGCCACCAGCAGTCGCGCAAAGCCGGCGGTCAAAGCGTCGAAAAAGAAGGCTGTAAAGAAGGCAAAGAAGGGCAAGCCAATCGCAAAGCGCGGTTCCAGGAAATAGGCAGCGGGTCTCAGACCACGGATCGATCTATCTCCATTCTTCGATCTACTGGGGGTTCGCGGCGGCCGTGACCACCGATGGCCCTGCGCTATCTAGACGTAACTAATCCGAGAGAAAACAAATTAAGCCAACGTTGAACCCCAGTCCGTATCTAAATCCAAGTGCGTAACTGAAGCCGAGTCCCTATCTGAACCGGAACGTGACGCCGCCTATTCAGACTGACCAGAAGATTCAGAACAGCAAACTCGGTCGCGACCGGTTCGCTTACCCATATATAATGCGCTGTCTGCGCGTCCCAGGGCATCCCGCAGATCGTCGTTTTCGCCCACCATGGTTAGACCGGCCGTAAAAGTTAAGGAAAGCTCCGTTCCGTCCACCAGTCGAAGAGGTTGCTCCCGGAGTCGATCCAGTGCACGTTGGATAATTTCGGTGGCCGTTTCTTTTTCGGAAACGAGCATCAAATGCACAAATTCTTCGCCGCCCACCCTGTACAATGGCTCATTGTCGCGAAAACTTGAAAGTAGAACATGGGTAAAATGCACCAGGGCATCGTCGCCCACCGAATGCCCGTATTGGTCATTCACATTCTTGAAATGATCGATATCGATAAGAGCAACATAAAATTTACGATGTCGACGAAGGCCATCTCGCTGAAATTGCACAAATGTATGCTCAAGAAATCTACGAAGTGGTAGGCCGGTGAGTGTATCGTAGAAGCTGCGCTTCTCCACCATTAATGCTTTAAAGTGCGACATCAAATCTATGAGCCGAGTCTGGCTTTCTTCGAAAAGCGCCATACTTTCCTTTTTTTCTTCCGCGGTCTTCGCCTCTATCAGCTGGCGTACCGCATTATGCAGCTCAATGTGGCTGGAACGAAGCTGGCTGCAGCGCGGCTTGTCATAGGAACAGAGCATCGGATTACTCTCGCGCAGCCATAAACCAAAGTGACAGAGATTGTGCCCCTCGGGATCGGTCATATCTTTGGCCGGAGCATCGCCCAGCAGGAAATGCCGAAACAACCTTCGCGTCCAGTTCATGTGCGATTGCATCGCACTGTCCAGTTCCTGGATCGCCCTTTCTACTGAATCTTCTCTAAGCATGATAAACGGCGTTTCAATGGATTGCTGGATTCCTGGAATTTTCCTTTGTCTGGACTAATCTGCTTTTTCCATTTGCGCAATCTCGTCTGGAACTACAAGATTATTCACATCCGATACACTCATAATAAGGGCGGACGATTCCAGCGCCTGCTCGCGCAGTTCATGAACCTTTTGATAGTCTGGATTGGATAGCAGCTTGAGGAATGCCTTTCTGGAAGGATACTCCACCAGAAGAGCCTGGTCCCAGGAATCGCGTTCGTCCCCTATGACAACGAACTGCGGAGATCCAGACCAGAGCAATCGACCGCCCACTCCGTCCAGAAAGCGCGCAGTACTCATCATGTACTTTCGATAGGTTTTTTGGGCGCCTTCGGTACTGCCCTCTACACTCTTGAACTTCAGCAGATTAATCATCACGATGGGGCCTTCCACCCTGCTCTTCAGTACCTGCTTTAATTGATCGTCGGTGGGATGAATATGCATGCTATCTCCTCGTTGCGATGATCGAGCACGCCCCCTGGGCGAAAAGAGATTTTCACGCAGTAGTATCGAGGTGCGTACTGGATTTCATCATTGAGGCGCACCGCGATAATAGTGCCATAGGAATACGCAACCCGCAGTGCGGTGCGGTGACCAGTGCATCACCTCATTGTGCGCCTCTTTCTCTGTCAGCGTTCGATCGTAGCCCCGTAGCCTGGACACAGCCACTCGTAATGCGAGATCCCCCGATGCAAATATGTCCGGTCGTCCAAGGCTAAACATCAGGTACACCTCCGCCGACCAACGACCAAACCCTCTTAGCGATGAAATGGCCTGGATTGCCTGTTCATTCTCCATTTTGGCCAGTCCTTCAATGCTAAATTCGCCTTTTACGATGGCGCGAGCAAGGCCCTTTGCATACTCCACTTTGCGCGCAGATAGTCCGGCCTTGCGCAGACGGTCGGCGCGGCATTTATGGACTGCCTCAGCGCTGGTTTCGCCCAGCATATCCTGGGCTTTGGCCAGAATCGATCGGGCCGCCTGAGCCGATATTTGCTGCGATACAATAATTCTAAAGAATGTCTCGAACCCCCTCGGTCGCTTGCGAGGTTCGGGATAGCCCAGCCGCTTTAATTCTCGGCGAACGTCAGCATCCTTTTTTGCTATCTGATCCAGACTTTGTTTCAGGGAGGCGGCTGTCATGCACCAGTGGATTCCCTGCACAAGGAAACAACAATCAATTATTGCTTAGCGGATTGCTGTTGCACGATTCAGCTTCTGCATTATCAAACTTACACCCGGCAATGCTTTTCGTAGTCGGTCCGCTTTCGACTTATCAAAATCGGCCTGTAGCAGGTAGATTCGGCGCAGCTGCGGCATATTTCTTTTCATATATTCGGGTTCGAGAATTTCGCCCTCGCCATCCAGAGGACCGCTAATTCCCAGGCCTACGAGACTGTGGATCACAGATAGTGAGCGAGGAAATGTATGCAAACGGTTAAACCGAAGATCAAGTACGGAGATGTTACGAAATCCATTCTGCAGATCTAGGTGAAGCCCGGCGTTTCGAATTCTATTATGGGCAAGCCCCAGATACTTCAGGGGATGATCCGCAAGACAGTAGGGCATATGCGAAAGATCATTTCCGCGTAATTCCAGCGATCGAAGACCATTGCAAGCGCAAACCGGCGCCCAATCGCTATCTTTCAAACGGACCAGATTTAGATTTGCCAGATTGAGATCGGTCGCACAGATTAAACGATCCTGGAGGACCTCGCGATAGGCGCTTTCGCTATAGAAATATGGGACTACCATGAATATCGGCGGTGCGAGAATGAGGAGAATTCCCATCCATCTTTGAGCATAGAAGACATTTAGAATCTGGTGGGGATGGCAGGCCGAATAGAACAGTATTAGAAAAAACGTGACCATTAAAGCGCCGATGTAATTCCAGAAATCGCCGGGAAAGGGAAATCCTCCCGGCTGCATGTCGCTGACCATAGTCTGCAGTACGGACATGCCGAGGGCCGCATAGCCAGCAACGAATAGACTCGCTATGAGCGTTAGCCCATTGCGAACGGGGCATTCATATTTGAGTCCAAACGTCGCTACGCTGGCAGCCTCTTTGAGAAATAGAACGACAATCGCCAGGCTCAGGCCTACGCTCGAATTCGTAACGGACCGCACGGCCACGGCAATGATTTGTGCACCGAGCGCCAATCGAAAGATTCCCCAGATCGAATATGCCCATAGATTCGTGAAAGGCGAACGCCCGCCTCGACGAGCGCTTCCATTGAGGTATGCAATGGCCGGTAATTCCAGGGCCCAGATCGCGAGGATCAAGGAAATGGCTTCGGCTGAGCCCTGTCGGTTCCGCAGTACTGGCCCTGGCCAGAATTGAAGACCAGAATAGATCAAAAGCACCAGTACCGTACCA
>JAGRNC010000300.1 GCA_020440935.1 Leptospiraceae bacterium
AAAGGATTTCAAAGTAGGAGGTTAGCCCGCTCACTTTGAACACCTTTTCGATTGCCGGCTTAAGATTGGCAACGCAGAGCTTTCCATTCAATCCTTGAATGTAGTTGAGCGCTTTGATCAAAATGCCAATGCCGCTGGAATCGATGTAGGTCAGCTTATCGAGGTCGATTACCACGTCCGGATTGTTTTCTTTAACGTTCTCTTCCAGGGAAGATTTTAGATCCAGGGAAGTATAAATGTCCAGACTTCCTTCCAATTCGAACAGTATCTGATTCTCGTTTTTCTTTACACTGATTTCCATATAACAGAGTCCAGGGCAACAGCGTACAAAGGGCCTTAAAGAATTCAATGAAAAATTGGAAAAAAGACCGATACTGTTAGACGGGGCTGCTTTCGCAGAAATGAGAAGTACTATGAGGAACAGAAGTATCATTAGAAACCGCCAATGGCCAATCCTGGTTGCGCTAGTAGTTTTCTTTGCGGTGCAATATGATTTTCGTGCGGAGCAGAACGCCGATGAGTCCACCCCCTCCCTGACCGAACTGGAAGTTCCCAACGCCGATCAAAAGAAACAGCTCCGCAGCCTGATCCAACAGATCGCCGGAATCGAACAAACCATCGGAACCATGTACGATGACCTAAAAGTTCTGGGCGAGGTTAAGGACGAAAAGACCGTACTGTACCTGGCCGCCGAATACATGGGCGATGCTGGTAACCAGGACCGCCGATTTTTTATCAATGATCGAATTACTATCTTCTGGAAGGACGGCCAGCCCAGCCGTTTCGAGCTTTTTCGCCGGCAGGCCAAGGTCCGAGGGATCTACATTATTCGAAAAACCATGACGGCCGAGTCCATGGTGGAAGCGGCCAGGGCGGAATCCCTGAGCGTGCCCGTTCAGATTCTGGTGGACGAGACCCTGGAATCGGGTCTGGGGGTGCAAACCCAGTTTCGGCTTCCCGGGCCCAATCAGGACAACCTGGAGGACTCCAGCGAGCTCGTAGAAACCACCACAGGTTCAAACAAAAGGGTGGCCATCGTCTATTTGCGCAGAGTAGAAGACCGAATGGATGTGCTGCGAAAATACCTGCAATTTCTGCGTGATTCAGAGAATCGAATTCGCTTTATTATCAAAAATAAACTGCGCGAAGATTCCATGCGCTACCAGCGTACCAAGACCCTAGAATGAACCATGCCTTCTGTCTTTGTCGATCATTATCACCTTCTCGGAGTGAATCCGGCCGCCACCCGAGAAGAGATCCAGAAGGCATTTCGTAAGCTGGCCAAAGTTCACCATCCGGACAAACGCGGCGGCGATCCGCTCCGATTTCATTGCATCTATACCGCTTACCGCATCCTCTCGGATGAGCCCTCCCGTCGGCGCTTCGATGAGGTGCTTTTTCGCCGTCGCCTCCGCAACGCAGGGATCGATAAGGAAAAGGCACAGAAGCAAAAAGTATTTCGCGTGGGGGCCGAACGGTTCGTTTACCCGGCCTCCGTGGCCGCTCTGGCGAGAAAAGGCCTGCTCAGAAAGAAATTCCGCAGCCGGGACCGGCGCCGATATCTTAAAATCGACTACGATCTCGAACTACCGCTGCTGGAGCGAGAAATGCCCGGTCCCTTGCGAATCTTTGTTCCTGTGGTTGCCCGCATACTATGCCCCGATTGTCTTGGCTCTGATACGGACTGCTATGCTTGCGGCGGAAAAGGTTCTTACAAAGCGAGCCGCACCGTACGCGTGGATCTAGAGGGCGGACTGGGCGAAGGACAAATCCTACAGTTGGATCTGACCGGGCTGCGACCGGACGGACCTTTGAGCTACTTTAAGAAAAAACAGATTCGGATAAAGATTACATGTATAAAAACAAAACTCTCTGCCTGACCCTTGGATTCGTACTTAGCTTCTTCTCGGGCTGCGTGGATGCGGACGCGGAAGCGGAAAAAGCGCTGCAGGATCTGGCCACAAAGATTGTCCAGAAGATGACCATCGAAGAAAAGGTGGGCCAACTAATCCATGTGGGCATTAGCGGAAAGTACATGCGAAGCGGCATCGATGAAGAGATTGGCCGATACCATCCGGGCGGAGTCATTCTATTCGGTCCCAATTTCGGCTCAGAACAAGAAATTAAAGATCTAAACCGGAAGCTTCAGGAATCATCGCTCGGCCATACCGGAATACCGTTGCTAATAAGTACCGATCAGGAAGGCGGTCGCGTCATTCGAATCCAGCAAACCACGCAATTCCCTGGCGCCATGGCCATGGGCCAGGCCGGAGAACCCGAACTTGCAAGAGCAGTGGGTTTTGCCACAGCGCTGGAACTAAAAGGCTTTGGCATCAACCTGGTGCTCGCTCCGGTTCTGGACATCAATAACAATCCTGGTAACCCTGTAATCAATACCCGGTCCTACGGAAGCAATGCGAAAACTGTGAGCGCCATGGGACTGGCCTACATGGAAGGCGTCCAGACGGCGGGTTCCATTCCGGTGATCAAACACTTTCCCGGTCACGGCGATACGACCGTGGACAGCCATCTGAATTTACCGCGAATCACAAAGTCACTCGACGAACTAAAGAAGAACGAACTGATTCCATTTCAGGAAGCCATCGAAAAGAACGCTCCCGCCTTGATGACCGCTCACATCCTCTTTCCTGCCCTCGATCCAGATCATCCGGCCACCCTTTCGCCACGCATTGTGCAAGAACTACTGCGAAAACAACTGGGCTTCAATGGATTAATATTCACCGATGCGATGGAGATGAAGGCCATCGCCGATCAATACGATTCCGGGCCCTCGGCAGTAATGGCCATTAAAGCCGGCGTGGATGTTATACTACTTACAGCGGAAGGCCCCAATACGCGAAAGATGTTTCAGGCCATTCTGGAATCGGTGCAAAAAGGAGATATTTCCGAAGCTCGCATCAATGAATCTGTGCAGCGGCAGATTTACTGGAAGCTTCGCACCGGAGTATTCGCAGCGCATCCATCGCAGAAATACGCATTTGCCAACCAGGATGAGAAGTTGAACAAATATTTGCAGGCTCAAACCAGCATCCTCAATCAAGAAAAAGCCTCGCTGCAAAGCAGATACAATGGAAAGCTCAATCAGGAAGTCTCGCGAAAAAGTATTGTATCGCTTCGCAAATCGTTCGATGGCTTGAACGGCCAGCAGGTTAAGAAAGCATTCTTGTTTTACCGTACAGCCGCCGCTCGCCAGCAAGGGCTGGACCTGGGCATTCCGCAGGATCACCTTATCTTCTATCGCGCCGGGCATACATGGCTGTTTCGCATATACGATGCAAAGTGGGCCGGTCCCTGGCTCATCGAACTGGAAGAAGCCGATCTACCTCTGTGGAATCTGCTGGTGGACCGATGGAAAAGTCGGCGCAGCGAACCGTTGCTGGGGCTCTATTCGGGGAATCCATTTCACGACATACACATCCCGGAGAATGGCGCATTTCTGTGTTCCTTTTCCCCTACTCTGGAATCGCGAAAAGCCCTGGTTTATCGCACCGCCAACGGCCCGATTACACAGGCCGATCTAGTGCTTCCGGCCCCTTGATGTAGAATTAGTCGCTTGCGCGGCGGCTATGGTATGGCAAGGTCGCTAACGTTGCGAAGGTACATCCAGAAATGGGTGCCGCTTCGCAACGTCGCCTGGTGGCGGTCTCTGACTGGCGAACTTCCCTAAGCTACGGATCATTCCAGCTTACTCGGCACAGCTCCCGCGCGTTCTGCACCGCACTAATCGGCGGCGAAAGCGAAGCGAAGAGAGTGAGATTGAGTCTCAGTTGAATGTTATCCTTTTTTTAATAGATAGGGCTTTACAGTGCATCTTTTGACGCTGCATGTTACCGCCATGGATAAGTACTCACGCAAGGATTTTCTGAAACGAGGATTGATCGCGGGCGCTGCTCTGGCAGGCGCTGGAACCATTCTGTCTTATTGCCGCAAACCAGCTGAAGAAGGCGGTGATCAGGCGGGCGCAAATTGCACCGACGTATCCGGCCTCTCGGATGCTGATAAGGCAACTAGAACAGATAACGAATATGTAGATGTTAGCACCAAACCAGGTCAAAGCTGCAGTAAC
>JAGRNC010000301.1 GCA_020440935.1 Leptospiraceae bacterium
GCGAAAGGGCGAAGACCTGCGCCAAGGAGAAGTGGCACTGTTCGCTGGAGCGACCATTGACGGACCTTCCATGGGGCTTATGGCAAGCCTGGGGTATGCAAACGTATCCGTAATGCGCCGGCCAGAAATCCATATTATATCCACCGGCGATGAAATCGTTTCGGTGGAGGCATCGCCCGAATTCTACCAGATTCGAGACTCCAATGCATACACATTGCTGGCCTTTCTGAAACGACGAAACCTCGCCGCCAAATCCATAGTGCATTGCGCCGATGATGAATCGGCCCTCCGCGATGCGCTGCGTGCCGGGCTGCAGGGCGATCTCTTGTTGTTAACGGGTGGCGTTTCCATGGGAAGCCGTGATCTGGTTCCGTCTATTCTGTCCGAACTGGGAGTAGAGCAGATCTTTCATCGCATTGCTATTAAGCCCGGAAAGCCTCTCTGGTTTGGTGCGTTCGGAACTTCGCATACCGCCGGTGCCGGCCATGGATGCGCCGTGTTCGGGCTTCCTGGAAATCCATTTAGCGTGCAGGTATGCGCACGCATCTTTGTAGCCGCCTGGCTTGATGCATGGCTCGGAAAGGAGCCGCCATCGCCGATGAACATCACTCTGGCAGGCGAACGAAAAAAGAAAGGCGATCTAACCGAATTTTTTCCTGTTTCCCTGACTCCCGGGACAACGTCGTCAGAATCTTCCGACCATTACTTCAGCCAGGAAAGCTCATCCCCGGTAAAGATCATGCCACTGCCTTTCAATGGAAGCGGCGATATTACAGCAGGATTGGGATCCGATGGAATCGCAATGCATCCGGCATCCGTGGAAGAATTACAATCCGGAAATTCCGTTCGATTCTACCCGTGGTAATTGAGGTAAGGTCTCACATTTTTGCTTGCTTCCTCGCTCCTGGCATCTGAGGATTCAGAAGGAAGGTATCATGCAAGAAACTCATTATCGATCATGCAATCTGTGCGAGGCGATGTGCGGACTTACCATTGAAGTGGAAGATTCCAGGGTAACGTCGATTAAAGGGGACAAAGAAGACCCCTTTAGCCGCGGCCATATCTGTCCCAAGGGCACCGAACTCAAGAATCTTTACGAAGATCCAGATCGAATCAAGCGGCCGCTCAAGCGCACCGAATCCGGCTGGGAAGAGATCAGCTGGCCGCAGGCCCTTTCCGAGGTGGCTCGGGGATTGCACGAAGTCCAATCGAAACACGGAAACGATGCGGTGGGGGTGTATCTAGGAAACCCCACCGTGCATAATTATGGTTCCATGCTCATGGGGCAGAAATTTGTAAATCGATTGAAGACCAGAAATCTATTTTCCGCTACCTCCGTGGACCAGCTACCGCACCAGCTTCTTGCATACTGGATGTTTGGCCATCAACTGATGATTCCGATTCCGGACATCGATCGAACGCAGTATATGCTCATTCTGGGCGGAAACCCCATCGCTTCCAACGGAAGCCTTATGACCGTGCCCGATGTGCGAAAGCGACTAAATGACATTCAAAAACGCGGCGGTAAATACGTGGTCATCGATCCGCGAAAGACCGAAACAGCAGCCCTGGCCGACGAACACCATTTCATTCGCCCGGGCACTGATGCATACTTTCTATTGGGATTGGTACGCATTCTATTTGAAGAAAAGCGAACGCAGGGCCCGGTGCATTACTCCAGCGAAGAACTACAGAAGCTGGAAAACCTGGCGAAATCCTACGAATTGGATGCCATAGCTAACATCACCGGAATCTCTGTGGAATCCATGCGAAAGATTGCTCTGGAGTTTGCAGATTCCGAGTCCGCCGTTTGCTACGGTCGCGTGGGAGTATCCATGCAGGAATTCGGCGCCGTATGCCAGTGGCTGATTAATGTCATCAATGCAATTACGGGAAACATGGATCGGCCGGGTGGAGCCATGTTCACGCTGCCTGCTGTGGATGTGGTAGATCCAAAAAGTGTTATGCGAACCTCTCCCGGCAGCTTCAACGATTACCAGACTCGCGTGCGGGGCCTACCCGAATTCAGCGGCGAGCTTCCTGTATCTGCGCTGGCCGAAGAAATCCTCACCGAGGGGCCAGGACAGATTAGGGCGATGGTGACGAATGCCGGCAATCCGGTGCTTTCAACTCCCAACGGAGCCCAACTGGATCAAGCCCTGGAAGGCCTGGAGTTCATGGTTAGCGTAGATCTCTATCTTAATGAAACCACTCGCCACGCGCATTATATTCTGCCTCCCACATCGGCCCTCGAGCATGACCACTACGATCTAGTATTCAATGTTTTCGCAGTGCGTAACACTACCCGATTTAATGAGCCAGTCTTTGCGCCGGAAGATGGAATGCTTCATGACTGGCAAATTTATGCAGACCTGGCAAAACGAATGGACTTTGTCCGCGCCGGAAAGCCGCTTCCCGAAAAGGTAATCGAATCGCGACTTACTCCCGCTTCGATGATCGATTATGCGTTGCAGGCCGGGCCCTACGGAACTCGTAGCGGTAAGGGTCCTCTGAGCCTGGAACATTTAAAGCAGAACCCACATGGCGTTGACCTGGGTCCATTACAGCCCTGTTTTCCTCATCGCCTATGCACAGAAGATCATTTGCTGCGATTGGTACCGGCCGAAATTCTCGGCGATGAGGATCGCCTGCGGTCTCGATTCGAGCAATGGAAGAGCGACCAGAAAAATGGCAAAGAACTGTTGCTGATTGGTCGGCGACACCTGCGAAGTAACAACTCCTGGATGCACAATATGGCCAAACTGATGACCGGAAAGGAACGATGCACCTTGATGGTACATCCGGACGATGCGACCCGCTTTGGATTGAGCGATGCACGGCAGGCTGTGGTGGAATCGCGAGTGGGCAAGATCACAGTGCCGGTCGAAATCACAGCCGATATCATGACCGGCGTGGTAAGCATACCCCATGGCTTTGGGCACACACGGAAGAATGTGCGATGGCAAGTGGCCAGCGAGCACCCGGGCGTTAGCATCAATGATCTCACCGATGACCAGGCCATTGATGCATTATCGGGAAATGCGGCCTTCAGCGGAGTGCCGGTATCGGTGCGGCCAGCCGATTAAGCCAAGGTCTTGCATCTGCCGATTAGGCCTGTGCCTTGCGCCGGCCAATTAATCCAATGCGTTGGGCCGGCCATCAAGCCAGGGCTTTGCGCCAGCCGATTAATCCAGTGCCTTGCGCCGGCCATTAAGCCAGTGCTCTTCGCCCGCCCAGTATCGAATGGGCTGGACCGCCGGACGAAAGTTGAATCGCGGCTTCCATAGAACGTTGCCCGGTTTCGCAAACCAGCACGAGAATTGCATCGGCCCTGCGTTCTGGGCTGAGCCCATTTCGAATTCGACTCAACGGGAAATGCTGCGCATCTACAATGGGATTTTCTTGGATTTCGTCGAATTCGCGCACATCCACCAGATGCAGCCGCCCTTCGCTGGCCCAGGACCGAACCTGCTCCCAGGTGACGTGCATCGACTGACCAGCGTTGTTACGGAGGGCTGACTGCGCTTTGCTACCCGGTGCCAATTTGCTCGCTTCCGATGGGCGATCCGACTGTCTTTTCCCTGCTGCATCGACGCCGCATGCAGTACAATTCTTTCGCCCCTGAATTCTGGTTTCATAGATTTGCATCGATTCCCATTCGAGCTGATAGTTTCGATCGGTATGTATGGTATCCGGGTTCAAAAGAAATCGAATGGCCAGGCTGGCCTGGTAGGTTCCGGCCAGCGCGGTTTGTACCGCCAATACCCCCACATCGCTGCAGCTTGCCAGAGATACCGCTTCAATGTCTGGATAGAGACAGCGATAACATGGATTTCCAGAACCGGAGAACAATGCGATTTGAGCGCTGGTGCGATACACCGATGCGGTAACCAGCGGACGATGGGCCTCTATGGCCGCATCGCTGATTGCACATTTAGCCGCAATTAGATCGGTGCAATCGAGGATAATCGAATAGTCAGAAAGTGCCTGGCCGCCAATGCCGGCGTGAAAAAAGGACGGAATGGATTCGATCTGAATGCCAGGCACCCGATCGCGCAAGAACGCGGCAAGGCATTCGGTTTTGGGC
>JAGRNC010000302.1 GCA_020440935.1 Leptospiraceae bacterium
TTGAGGAATTCTATGCCTAGAGGGGATGCCAGGTGAATGTCCCATTTGTAAATCTCGCCGCGCAGTATCTATCCTTAGAAGAGGAGATTCTCGCTGCTATCCAGGATGTGGGTAGAAGCGGTGGCTACATATTGGGGGAGAAGCTAGAAAGCTTCGAAAAGGATCTGGCTTCCTATTTGGGGGTAAAGCATGCAATCGGAGTGGCCAACGGCTCGGATGCCCTATTCTTGACCCTGAAAGTTTTGGGTATTGGGCCCGGAGACGAGGTCATTACGGCCCCGAATTCCTTTATCGCTACTGGCTGGGTTATTGCTGCCACCGGTGCAACCCCGGTGTTCGCGGACGTGGCCGAAGATATGAATCTGGATCCGCGGAAAGCAGAGCAGGCAGTAACTCGGGCCACGAAGGCAATCATTCCTGTTCATCTCACCGGGAGACCGGCGCCAATGATGGAGCTAAACGCATTGGCGGAAGAAAAAAACTTGTTAGTAGTGGAGGACGCCGCGCAGGCGATTGGGGCCTCGTATCGTGGAAAAAAGGTAGGATCCTTGGGAAGAGCGGCAGGTTTCAGTCTTCATCCATTGAAAAACCTGGGGGTTATGGGGGATGGAGGGATTATCGCGACGGACGATTCTAATCTGGCCGATACACTAAGAAAGTTTCGGAATCACGGCTTAAAAAGCAGGGACGAATGCGAATTCTGGGGATTCAATTCAAGACTGGACCCGATCCACGCCGTTGTGGCGAGCATCAAGCTGAAGCACCTGGACAGATGGAACGAGAGAACGAACGAAATCGCAAACAGATACAGAAAGGGTCTCCAGAGCCTGGTTCAGGTTCCGGAGGATAAACCATATGAGTACTGTGTGTATCATAATTTTGTAATCCGAACAGAAGCGCGTAACGGCCTGATGGCCTTCCTCGAGAAAGAAGGCGTACAGAATCGAGTTCACTATCCCATTCCTATTCATTTGCAGCAGGCGGCAGCCTACCTGGGTTACAAGAGTGGCGACTTTCCCAATGCGGAGCAATACGCTAATACAATGATCAGTCTGCCAATATATCCTGAGCTCACCGATGAGCAGGTGGATTTCGTCATAAAAAAGATCGGAGAATATCTAAAATAGAGGCAATCATGGGACAAGAAATCAATTTGATGGAAAACTACCCCAAGAGTAAACGAAATGTCGATGAGCGTGGTATGGAAAAAACAGAAGATGATCGTGCCCTGGCTCGAAAGTTCGGGAAAGAATTTTTCGACGGTGATCGTTCTCATGGATACGGGGGATATAGCTATAATCCCAGGTTCTGGCAGCCAGTGATCCCGACATTCCAAAGGCACTGGGGCTTGGATGCATCCAGTTCCGTTCTCGACGTTGGTTGCGGTAAGGGTTTCATGATGCATGACTTCGCGGAGCTTATCCCCGGTATTACGGTGAAGGGAATTGATATCTCCGAATATGCCATTGAAAACGCAATCGAGGATATGAAGCCTCATGTGCAGGTGGCGGATGCCAAAAAGCTCCCTTTTCCGGATGACTCCTTTGACGTTGTGATCTCTGTAACCACCGTGCACAATCTGGAAGGAGAAGACCTGAAGAATGCTTTGAGGGAAATTGAGCGTGTCTCCAGGAAGGGGGCCTTCATTACTGTAGACGCCTACACAGACGAAGAAGAAAAGAAGCGAATGTTTGCATGGAACCTGACTGCGCAAACCATCCTTCACGTGGACGAATGGAAAAATCTGTTCGATGAAGTAGGCTATACCGGGGATTACTACTGGTTCATGCCATGAGCGACAAAGAACGAGCATTGCGCTTCTATACGGAAATGCTGCGAATCCGGATGGTGGAAGAGGAAATCGCAGCGCGCTATCCCCAGGGAAAAATGCGATGCCCGACTCACCTTTCCATTGGTCAGGAGGCGGCCGCTGTAGGCGTGGGACAGGCACTGACTGCACAGGATCTAGCGGTGAGCACTCATCGGGCCCATGCTCATTACCTGGCCAAAGGCGGGGATCTCAGGGCAATGCTCGCAGAAATTTACGGCAAGGCAACTGGCTGTTCCGGAGGCCGTGGGGGCTCCATGCACCTATCCGATCCCTCGGTTGGTTTTATAGGGAGCACTGCCATCGTGGGTAATTCGATGCCCGTGGGCGTTGGTTTGGGGCTGTCTTTGCAGCTTCAGAATTCGTCTGCCATTTCTGTGGTGTATCTCGGAGATGGCTCTATTGAGGAAGGCGTTTTCTATGAATCGGTAAACTTTGCAGTGGTACGTAATTTGCCGGTGTTCTTCGTCTGCGAAAACAATTTCTATTCTGTTTACTCCCCTCTAAAGGTCAGACAGCCGGAGGGCCGCGTAATTCATGAAATGATATCGGGCTGGGGTCTTCCCACAATGCATGGCGATGGGAATGATGTGGAGGAGGTATACAGGTTGGCTACCGCCTGTGTGGACCGAATCCGGCGTGGGGAGGGGCCCGTATTTCTAGAGCTTACCACCTATCGTTGGAGAGAGCACTGCGGACCAAACTATGACAACGATATCGGTTACCGCACCGAGGAAGAGTTTGTGGCTTGGAAAGAAAAGGACCCGGTATCAGTGTATCGGGAAATGATTCTGCACAGCGAAATTGCCACGGAAAGAGAGCTTTCCCTGGTTTCGGAAGGAATTCGCAAGGAAGTTGATGGGGCCTTCGAGTTTGCTGAGAGATCCGAGTTTCCCAGTTCCGAGTCGGCATACCAGAAAGTATTCGCCTGAATCGAGAAATTGCAATGAGTAGAATGATTACCTATGCCCAGGCGATCCGAGAGGCCCTGCATGAAGCCATGGCGATAGATGAGAAAGTCATCGTTTACGGCCTGGGGGTTACCGATCCAAAGGCAATATTCGGGACCACGGCCGGCCTAGAGCAGGCATTTGGTGCAAAACGAGTGTTTGATATGCCCACTGCAGAGAATGCCATGACCGGCGTTGGCATCGGGGCCGCGATTAACGGGATTCGCCCCGTCATGGTTCATCAGAGACTGGATTTCTTTCTGCTGGCAATGGATCAAATAGTGAACGGTGCTGCCAAATGGCATTATATGTTCAATGGAAATGCAAAGGTCCCGATTACCATTCGATTGATAATGGGCCGGGGATGGGGTCAGGGACCTACTCATTCGCAAAATTTACAGGCATGGTTCGCGCACATTCCGGGCCTGAAAGTTGTGATGCCAACAGATCCGGCGGATGCTAAGGGTCTGCTTCTGGCCAGCATTTTCGACGAAAACCCGGTGATATTTCTAGAGCATCGCTGGTTGCACAATATCGAAGGGGACGTACCTTCCGGGGACCACAGAGTACCACTTGGAGAGGCTCGTATCGTAAGAGAAGGCAGCGATGTCACTCTCGTCGGGATGTCCTATATGATTATTGAAGCCATCCATGCCGCTGACTATCTAAAGAAGCACGGAATATCCTGCGAGATCGTGGATTTACGGACGATCAGTCCGATGGACTGGGACACGGTCTATTCCTCGACAGAAAAGACAGGTCGCCTGGTTGCCCTGGATACGGGAATGGCGAACAACTCTGTAGCCGGGGAAATCGTAGCTTCCGTGGCTATGAATCGGTGGAGTTCATTACAGACCGCGCCAATGCGACTGGCTATGCCTGATGTTCCTGAGCCCACCAGTTTTGAGCTTACCCGGCATTATCATGTGAGGGCGGAAAACATCGTAGAGGCTGTGGCGAAAATGCTGGGTCAGGAGGTGGATACGGAAGAGCTGATTGCGTCCCGAATCCATCCCCACGATGTACCAGGCGATTGGTTTCGAGGGCCGTTTTGATAGGAACAATGAAGCCAGGATACATCAAAGCAGCTGTTTTGGAGGAGCTGAACAAACCTCTCCAGATTCGGACTCTGAAACTCCCTGAACTCAAGGACGGTCAGGTTCTTGTAAAAATCCTGTACAGCGGTGTTTGTAGAAGTCAGCTTATGGAGGCTCGAGGAGGCAGGGGGGATGATCCCTGGCTACCTCATTTGCTCGGTCATGAGGCCTCGGGTGTCGTGGCGGATTGTGGTGCTGGTGTTACTAAA
>JAGRNC010000303.1 GCA_020440935.1 Leptospiraceae bacterium
GGTTCTCTTTCAACAGGCGAAGAAATCGGCGGAAGTAGGACAATCCTTCTATCAGGCCTATGGACATCAGAAATAGTACGCCATAAGGATACTTAGTCATATAGAGCCCAAAGAATGAGATAAACAAAATCCAGGGCAGCAGGCGACTTCGCGGACCGCTGGCAAATCCTGCATCGCGATTCAGATAATACGCCGCGGAGGCGAGGAGAAAGAAGAACATTCCCTGGGTTTCCAGCATAGCAGCAAAGCTATAGATGGGAAACTCTCGCATGGTTAACAGAATCAGACCGGCCGCAGCTCCGCTCCACAGTCCTTCCTCTTTTCGCAGAAGAACCCAACCGCAAAGCGGTAGCGCAATGATAAGTAGTATTGAAAAGAACGTGCTGATCAACGTATCGGCCACGGGCGACGGGTTTCCAGCCAGTGCCACACCCAGGGATAAAACTTTCCGAAAGGGCGGCCAGGTGGGAGATTGCAGAATGTCAACGATGGGATGCGCTAAACGACCCTCGCGAATATCCCGGTTATACTCCAGGACCGATGTGAACCTCAAATTACCGTCCCAGCCAAGAACATCGCGGTTGGTACATGTTTGCTCGTAGGATTGGTACCATACATAGAAGGACTGTATGGTCTTAAACGTCAGCGCTCCCAACAGCAGTGCTGCCACCGCAAGAGCCACATATCGATTAGACATTCCGGTCTTCACTGCATCAGATTTGTTGCATCGGCCTGGCAGGAAAGTCTTTTTGGCGGAGGATTACAGAAGCTGCAGGAAATACCAGTGATTGTCCCTCTTAATAAAGACCGCATTGTTGAGACGGAAACTCTGATCAGGAGTGGATGAAAGAGTGAATTTTACCTCAACCTGCGTTCCACCCGGCTCCAGGTAATACTCGGTCTTAATGACTTCATTCTTTTCCAGAAGATCATGGATAGAGAGTTGGGAGTCATCGCCGGTGGCTTTTTGAAGCTTGCCGGTGTTCAGGTAGTATTGCTCAAAGTAACCGTTTTGCTCCTCTAAATCCTCTTTGAGCTCCGGAATGCTTCGGTGTGCCTTCAGATCAATGAACACCCCGTCCCCTGGATGAACCATTTCGGGTAAACTCTGTAAATCTTTCTTCTGAATCATTTGGAACAATCGCAGGAGATTCGCATCGATCTCTTCCAGCTGGGGTAGCGATTCCATCTCCAATCGGTCCCGGCGGCTATCGTAGGCGGCCAGTCGTTCAATCTGGGGGCCGCCATTCGCAAAATCACCGCCGCCTCGATGGTGCACCGACTCGGTAGAGTCGCTGCAATGAGGCAGCGCCAGAATCAAAGCGCATAGAATCAATGGTAGTTTCATTTGCATTTTACTCTCCTATATTTGGACGGTGGAATGCGATAAAAGGAAGTAGGATTCCCGCTCAATCGGGTTTTATAATATTTACGAGTACGGCGCCGAACTCTTCGCCGTTGATGACCTGGATCTTTTTCAGATTCTGCAAGGCTGCTTCTGCCCCTGTTGTCAGCCTGGCGCCCGCCACCACAAAACCACGCATCACTTTCATTTCATTCAACGTATTTTGCATATTACGCAGGAAAATGTCTGAGATAGGCTGGTTCTTCCACTTTCTGAATTCAAACAGGGCCTTGTCTTTCTTGTCTTCGGTGTTGAAAGCGACCAGATCCAGGCCATCGGGATCCCGATTGGGTAGTGTCCGATCCACTTTGTATCCCAGGGATGCTACAATGCGCGCGCATGCATCTTCAAATTGTCCTGAGGGCAATGCGTTGAATGTTTCGATTAGCTCATCGGCATCAAAGGCCGGACCCGCTGCGCGACTACGACGGGCGGGTCGCGGGCCATCGGCGGCGCCGCTCAGCGAGAAGACTTCGTCCATCTGAAGCCCGCTTACCCTGTAGATCATCTCGGGATGAATTCGGTTTCGCACCCATTCTTTTAGCTGGTTCTGAAAGTCAAAACCTCGCGGACTCACCTCTTCAATAGTGGCCACCCCTTCTTCCAGGTCCATGCGAAAATCGGAAATCCGCATCACCGATTGATCGGTGGGATTTCTAATCTCCAGTTCGAGCAGATTTTCGTTGGCCTTATCCAGATCGCCATTGAGCATGCTCAAGTAGGAAACGCTAATGCGGGCATCGTACTCTTCTTTGTCCCAGGTTTCTTCCAGAGTTAGATGCAAACAGGTATCGGCGGACTCCAGGGCCATGTCGTTCTGGCCTACCATGTAATGCGATGCCGCTGCCATCTTGTGAATAAGATATCGGATAGCCGTATCTTCTATGTCATTCATCAATCGGGTTAGCTGTTCCAGAGCTTTCTTATGCTCTCCCTGACGATAGCATTCGATAGCGAGTAAAAATCTCGCTGTGTCGTTAGCGCGATCCAGATCCAATCCCTCTTCCAGCTCCTGAAGCGCTTCTTTCTTCTTTAGCATTGACAGACCAACACCACGAGCGATGCGATATTCGGCGGATTGAGGAGCCAGGCTTACCAGTTTCTTGAAATGCTTCTCTGCTAACTCGAATTCGCCCTGACCGATAGCCATGAATGCAAGATGCGCCAGCGCCTCTTCGTTGCGCGCGGCCGTGCCCAGGGCTTCCTGGTACACTTCATAGCTTTCTTCGTATTCTTCCTGGCGATATAAGATCTCTCCGATTCGATTCAATAGCCTGGGCCGGGGATACTCCGCCACCGGTCGGCCCATGCGCCGCAGCTCTTGCAGATGCTCCAGTTCGTTATGCTCATCGCCTTCCATAGCATAGATTTGTGCCATGGTAAAATGCCCTTTTGGATTGTCGGGTTCTCGTTCGATACGCGAACGGATTAGCCCCCGCGCATCGGTATAGGCCCCTTCGCGAGCAAGGCTCAGGGCGCGATCAAATACGCTGCTCCGGTCAAAGACCAGAAAATAATACACAGCACCCGCCGCTGCAGCCCCAAGAATAATGATTGGAATCCAGATCATACTAACGATGCGGAATGAACACCGACTTCATCCCGGAAGGAACGGTCTGCTCCTCTGCCAGACGATAAGCAATCAATTCCATATTCTTATAGAGCGAACGCAAGGCTGTTTTCTTATGATTGATCAGACGTAAACACGCTGCTGGCCCCGCCGGAAATTTTAGCGCAGTCCGGGCCTTCTGTATCCAGGATTTCTTATCCCAGCCCCAGGTCAGATGTTCGTATTCGTACAGAGAGGAATCTTCGGGACGATCGCCGGCCACCTTTACCATTACCACAAAGGTCTTTTGCGCAAGCGCGGGCAGCGAACCTACCATATCCAGAATGATTGCGCTTTCCATATCGCAGGCCCGGGCTTTGAATTCGGTGGCCAGATCCAGCTTATCCAGGATATCGTGGACCGGCCGCTTCACTGTTACCAGTTTGTCGCGTCCCGGTCCGCCCGGGTAGCTCACTCGATTGGATTGCCGAAGTACCTCGCCAATACGCAACAGATCGCCGGTTTCAATTTCATCCTTTTCGTCTAGAATTCCTGCAATTCCGGCGCAAATAACTACATCGGGAGCAAGATCCTCCAGAACCTTCTGGATTTCTGCTCGCTTGGTAACGCCGGGGCCGGTGGTTCGCGCATAGAATTCGCGATACTTTCGAGATCGATAGATGCGTAGTTCCTTCTCGAATTCGAATGGGTGGCGGTCCAGAAGTCCCTGTAGCTCTTCTTTGATGCCCGTCAGCAGCAAAATCGTCAGGGGCATGGCTCCTCCTGCTATCTAACGGTACTATCGGACAATGTTTGCATTCGTAGAATCAAATAATCCAGCAGATTACGAGCCAAATTCTCCTTGGAGCATGGTCCAATGGTATGTTCGTGACCCTCTCGATCAAGAACCAGCAAGGTATTGTCGTGGGAGCCAAAGCCCACTTCTTCCCGGAATACTCGATTGGCGCATACAAAATGGAGCTTTTTGCGCTCCATCTTATCCAGGGCATATTTGCGGACTTCGGTGGTCTCGGCGGCAAACCCCACACGAAAGAAATTTGGATAATCCAGATCGGAAACGCTGATCAAAACATCGGTGGTAGGCTTTAGTTACAGAGTCATTCCCGAAC
>JAGRNC010000304.1 GCA_020440935.1 Leptospiraceae bacterium
AGGCCAGGGTTTCGCCAGTTTCCGAAATTCAAAGCAAATCTACATCGGGACGGATGGAGCGAAAATCCTTGATCGCTTCGGATTCGAAAGCTCCATGTGCTCGTATTGTATGTAGATATTTTAAATCCTTCAATGCCAGCAAACCCTGCAGATTCGCATTACTAAATACTACCAGTTCTTCCAGGTTTTCGCAGGCGGCCAGCGGTGAAATGTCCTTAATCTGATTTTCTTGCAAAAATAGCTCGCGGAGCTCTGTAAGTCCTGCCAGAGGTTTTACATCCTGAATCTGGTTCCCAATCAGTTCCAATCGTCGTATACCGGGAGCTTTCGCCACAGGGGAAAGATCGGCAATTTGATTGTGGTTCAGGTCCAGTCGGCGGAGGTACGGTAACGTTGGAAGAGTCTTTAAATCTTTGAGTTCGTTCTTATCCAGATCGAGGTAGGCTAGATAGGGAACAGCCTCGAAAG
This sequence comes from Leptospiraceae bacterium, assembly GCA_020440935.1. GTDB lineage: Bacteria > Spirochaetota > Leptospiria > Leptospirales > Leptonemataceae > UBA3465. The sequence continues at coordinate 469 of JAGRNC010000304.1, forward strand.
GTCGCAAATCGGCAATCCTGTTATCGTCCAGATGTATGGTGCGCAAGCATTGCAGTCCGGACAGATCCGGCAGGACAGAAATCCGATTTCTGGATACGTTGACGTAATCCAGGCGCGAAAGACGTGTGAGCGGATCGATGGTCTCCAGGTCCTTTTTTCCCAGCGACAGATGGTTCTCCTTTCTTAGCTCGAAGAACGCTTCCAGGGTAGGGTAGCCTTCATCGTCTATCTCCTCTACTTCATCTTCCAGTGCCGCACGCCAGGCGTCGGGCAATGAATCCCACCAATCGCGCCATTCCTGGTGCTGTGTATCATCCATCGCAACGGTAAATGGTCGTGCAGCCTGCCAGGCCTTCAGTTGTTCCGGATCCACTTTGTCGTTTCTCCAGTGAGCGTCCACTTCCTGGAGTAAGGGGAGACTTCGCAGTTCGATTACCGAGTCCACACCCGCTTCTTCCAGCGGATTGCTGAAGCAAGATATCTCTTTGAGCAGGGTATTACTCTGTAGTGGGTTTAGATTTTCGATTTCATTGTCGTACAGAGTTAGCTCTACCAGCTCGTGCAGATTTGCCAGTGGCTCCACCGATTTGATTTGATTCTCGTTCAATCGAAGCTTTCGCAGCTGCTTTAGGCCGGAGAGGTGCGCCAGATCTTTTAGGCCGCATTCGCTCAGATCCAGCTCTTGAAGCCGAAGTAATCCGGACAATGGGCCGATGGATTGCAGCGGATTCTCCGAAAGATTAAGATCTACCAGGGTAGGCATATTGGCCAGAGGAGCGATGTCCGCGATTTCGTTACCTTCAACGGACAGGGTCCGCAACCGTTTGAATCGGGATAAGAACTGGATATCTTCGATATTTCGGTTTTCAATTTTGAGCGAAGTTCGTCGTATTAACGCATCCAGGTCTTCGATGGCCATTTCCTCGGGCTCTTTGTCCAGGGCATCAGCCAGGCTTTCTTGCACTTCTTCGTCCAGGGAACTCCACCAGGATTGCAGCTCAATTTGTTCGGTTTTACTCAGAGCAAGTTCCGGTGGTTTGAGCCAGGTCAGGATTCGCCTGGCGATTTGCATTGGTCCTGAATCGTCCGGGATGGCAGCCTCTTGTTTTTCTGTTTTACCGGTCGGTTCGTTCTTCTCGGACTTAGCGAGTAGTTCTTCCAGCCTTTCCACTGCCTCTGTAATTCGTTCGGGCTTTTTTTCCAGGAATCGTGCCGCGATGAACCCAAAGTATTTTGTGGCATGGTTGGCATTTCTCAGTTGAATGTAGCCAATGCCGCGATATAGAAAAGAATAGTAGGCAGAATAATCGTCCCAGAGCATTAGCATGCTCTTTGCCTTTTCCTCGGCGTAATCCACCAACGTTTGCCATGCACCCTGATCGATGTAGATCGACATGATGTTTAAAGCCGCCGATTTATCTCCTTCCTCCACTGCCAGCTCAAACAATTCCATTGCCCGGTCGGTATTGCCCAGACCTTTGTAACATAAAGCCAGTAGGTTTCGCGCAGCAGCCGGCATGCCGCGATACTGATCAAAGGTGTCATTTTTCACCGGACCGATAGAGGCAAGCCCGGACTCCAGCGTATTCTTTGCCTTCTCATATTGCTTTTTCTTGTACAGTGCCCGCGCCTTCTCCAATAGCTTATCCAATTCTTCGGCGGGGGTCCTGGCGCCCGGAGGTAATAGTCCGGCCAGAAATTCTTCCAGCGAAGAAGCATGCTCCTGAAAGCCGCTTTCGTAATCAAAGAAATAGACCGGTAATGCATCGTCGGCCAGATCCACAGCTACAAAGAATGTACCGTCCAGATCGGGCAGATCTGCAAGTGGAAAGAAGGTCTGATCGTCCGCAAACTCCCGGGCGTACTCGAATTTGTCCGGCAGATCGTCGCGATCTTTGAAGGTTATAGCAGAGCGAACATCGCTGGAAAAACCGTAAAGATCCGAGATCTGATGGCCTTCGAATTCCTGCCAGGCATTCGATAAAAAAAACTCTTTTAACTTCTGAGGTAACGCTAACTCCCACTGAGTCTCCAGATCCGTGGGGTTCAGAATAATTCGCCTGGCCATGGAATAGACAAAGCCAGGGCAAGATCAGGTCAACTACTTCATGTTCTTGCGATTCCGGGATGTCCTGGTTTCCATAGAACGTCGGGTCTCAAAATCCTCGCCCATGCCCAGACCAGGCCGCCCGGGGCTCCTGCTAACAGGGCCCGAGCAGTAAATACCGGAACGAACTAAGCCTGCGAGGCGCTTCGCCTGTTGTCCTCTATGCTTCCTTCACCGATCAGGATCTGCGCCAGGTAATAGGTTCCCATGATTAGATATGATTCATGTTCGATGGGGAAGATGAACTTGTTGATGGCGATCATGGCATCCGAAAGCAAAAAGAAAACGGCGCCGATCCACACTGCCGGGCTTTTGGGAGAGCGAAAGATAGCAGTAATCACCATCAGCATGATTACTCCCATGTATGCGAAAACCGGAATCTTCAAGGGCTGCACTTTGGGCGCTGCGCCCAGGCTATTGGCTACAATGACAGTGATGGCCACCACCGCGGCCACTGGAGCCAGCTTCCATGCCTGGAACTTCCATTGATGGAGGAAGCTGCTAGTATAAAACAAATGACCGATGAGAAACATCCCGAGTCCGATAACAAAGTTGACTCCGATGAGCACATCGCCCGCCGATCCAAACAATAGGCCGATAAACAACAGCCTTCCTTTGCGATCTTTCAAGGTCAAAAAAACATGGATGGCCACCATCCAGATGGGAAGGGCCTTGAGAAAAACCTTTCCAAAGAACGGGTCGCCTGCGGAAAGCACCACGTATAGAATGCTAAAGAAAGCCAGAGCAATAAAGTAGATCCGTCGCTGCATCGGCAAACCGTAGGTCGGGCAACGGAAATGTAAACACAATTCGCAAAATTCGACACAGTGTCAGTCGCGCCGGGTTCGATGGCGCGGCAGAAAACCGGGGATCGGCGTACCAGTCGATCGTCCACGAAGAATCCCCCACGGAGACTCCCTCTCTGATTACGAGTTCGAAGCAGCCTGCCCTGGCAGCTTGGCAATGAGCGTCTGAAAAAAGGAGGGCCGCATCGCCGGCCCTCGCTAAAGAAACTCAGTCCGAGAAACTCTCTTCAGAATTCACCGTCAGGTTGCTGACTGTGGAATCGATGAGAGTGATGGCCCAGTTCTGGCCTGCGGGCGCGCCGGTGGTAACCGCATTCCCATGGGAGGCTTCGCTGTCCCAATCCGAATCGGTGGCTGTACTGTAGGCTGCGCATATAGCCTTCTTGTAGATGATATGTACCTCGGCTTCTCCGTGGAGTTCAATGCAATAGGTACCCGCACCATTGGCGGTGATACCGGTGTTACTTCCGCCGCTGTTGTCGGCTCCGCCAGCCCGAGTCTGGCTATTTTGATTAATCTCCAGAAAGGCCGCGCTGGTCGCTTTTCGGCCGCTACCATGTCCCAGCACTCGAATCAGGCTTCCCGATGCGCCGTTCAGCGCCGCATCCAGCTGCACCGATAGCGCTTCACCATGCGTGGTGGCCGCATACAGAAAAGCGGTTCCCGTTGAGGTAG
>JAGRNC010000305.1 GCA_020440935.1 Leptospiraceae bacterium
TCCGCGCGATCGAATGCCTGCCTCACCGCCGCGTTGCCCGCAGGTACTAAAGCTGCGGCCGCCTCTCTGGCCTCGTCATCAGATACCCCCAATCGGCGCAACGCGCTGGCGACGGCGGTTACATTGCACATTGAATCAGGGGCAGGTCCACTATTGTTTCTCTGATTGTTCCCGTCTTGACCCAGATCCATGTCGTACTGCTTTTCAACTTCACGCCTCAGTTCCACAGGGCCAATATACACCTTCTTTGCTAGCTCTACAAAATAGGGGTCCTCCTCTAATTTCCAATGGTGAGGTCTGTTCTTTCCATCTCCCTTATTGGGTCCATCCCCCCGAAATCGCTCCGGACCGATGGGCTGAAGCGGAACCCTTCGTCCAAGATCCTCCAGAAAGTCCAGAATGCGCGAACCCACTGCACGTCCCTGGTCCAGAGCCATTCCCAGCAAACGTAGAATATTGTCGCTACCATCATCCAGCCGATCTTGCAGACCGCGAATCAGGCCCTTGAGTCGATCTTCCAGGGGAATCTTTTCTCCCAGTCCGTTGAACAGATCGGAGAGCTCATCCGGGATACCCCAGCCGCCCGGGATGGCCGTGGTTGCACTCGCACCACCCTCCTCATCTCTCCAGAACTGCCAGCCCTGGAAGAAACCCGCCGTCCTCCGATTCTGATCATTCTGGTTCGCTTCCTGCCCTTCCCCGGACCGCTGACCCGGTTCGCATAAACGCGCTTACGGCGTCTTAACTCGAACCCTGCCGGAAAGGACGCGACTCCGGGGCCGTATCCGAATCGAACAGTCCTTTCACAGCACTGTAGCCCATGAGAGCGCCCTGCACACCGAACTGCTGGATCAAACGGTTTTCGGAACCCAGCTGACGATTCGCCCAGCCGGAAGCCGCGCCGATCACATTGTTGTGCATGGTCCGCGCATATTCCTGGCCGAAGACCGTGGAGAAATTCGAGCCACAGTCCATGGCTTTCTCGGACATCATGAAACTGGATGCAGCCGTCTTAACCAGGGCTCCTCCGATGTCGGCGGTGGTGATGCTTCCTGCATCGTAGCCAGTGATCCGGCCCGCTTTGTCATACTGCATGCCTGCGTTGGCAATCTGAAGAATGGTCTGCGTTGGACCAGCCGGCATATCGTAGCCGTAAGTGGCCATGGTGGCCGCTGCCTCGGTGGCAAACTCCATCCAGGCCCGTTCATTCATGGCGAATCCATACTCGCCGGTCTGTGCATTGGAACTGATCCCGGCCGAAAGGAATTCGCCCACAAGCTCGGCGGCGGGTGCCTGCCCCCAGAGCAAAGTGCCAATGCTCTTGTCTATGGCTTTGCCGAGGGCGGGCTATTCTCGTGAGCTAATTCGAATCCAGAAGGATCTGGCTGCACGAATGTAACTAAGTGGAGGATGCGGCATGACTGGATGACCTATTCGGGGGTAAAGTACCATTTCAAGAAGAAGACCATCCACTATTAACGGCTGGCCGGTGCGGATCGAACGGATCGAAACCTTTGCGTTCCTTCCAGAATTTCTCCAAGCCCCATTCCTTAACTAATTGGTCTTCTCCGTGATATATGGGATACAGACCTCCAAGAACAATTCTCGAGCGGCTAATTTCAAAAATCTGTTCGCCTTCCGAATCTACTGCGGGAGCGAATACAAGCATACCCTGCATCATTGTATCTGGAGCCAGAGTTTGCTCCATCATGAAAGTCTCGCCGTAGCTGAAATCTCGTCGGCCGAAGTACCGAGACGCGAAATACCCGGCAGCCAATCCCCATTCAGGATGGGTCGAATTCATAATTACCATAAGCTCGGGTTTTGCGAGCCTCCATGCTGTGCGCCGCGCTTGGGACAATCCAAAGGTGACAGCTCTAACCTGCCCGCTCTTGCCAGTCTCGAAAAAAAGGACGGATATCGGTTGAGCGCCAGCGTGCGCCCGAACCATTCGTATTTCTACTACGGAGCCAAATCTTTCTTCAACCTTGGTGAGCCATTCAGCTGCAATATCGTCCATTATTCGCCCCGGGTCTTCTTGACTTGCTCCGCCCTTCTGAAGACGCTCATCAGGTTGGGGTCATTCATTTCTGCTGCAAGACTCCGCGGGCTTCTTCCGTGCGCGAAAACCAGATCCGCGTTAGCGCCGCGTTCGAGCAAGAGGTAAATCAAATCGTAATCCAATGGCTGTATGGAAATCGAGTACCATAGGGGTGTTAATCCTCGACGGTCCCGAGGATCTACCTCAGCACCCGCATCGAGAATGACTTTTGCCACCGCAGTAAGCTTCGAAATGACTGCCAGGTGCAACGGGCTCAAGCCCTGCTTATCCCGAGCAGACTGATCTGCACCTTGATCTAGAAGAACTTGCACGATCTCTATATTCTTTCCGATGACTGCTAAATGCAGGAACGTACGATTGTCGGCGGAGACCCTTGAATTCGGATCGGATTTCCGAATCTCCGGAAGACCTGAAATATCGCCCCTGAGCAAGTACTCTTCCACTGGTCGCTTCACGCGCTACTCCCATGCCCGCCAAGGCATTTCACTTTCATATAGTCTATTTCGACTCTTGGTTCGATCCCAGAATAGCTCTTCCCCTGTGCAGGGTTCTCGTATCCAGCCCGTCCAGCCGGAGATACTTCCGGGAGGATGCTGCACGAGCCCGTCACTTTTTGGAGGGCAAAATAGGGTATAAAGCTATGGGTTTTAGATAATCGATCATATACTACCGTAATGCCGCACAGTCCATTGACATATCCTCAAACCTTAGGCTTACCTTATATACAATTATTTTTTCCATGTCATCGGCCTTCTCACTGAAGAATACCAAGCCCCTTGCATCGATTTGAGGTGGAGACAGTTGTTCACCACACAACCCCGCCGCCTCGAACAAGTCCTGTTGACGCCGGAGAGGCATTCCGCAGTCCAGAGCGCGGGCTACTACTTCAAGTAGAATACGCTGATTCTCATCTGCAAATTGCGGTAGCGTAACCCCGACTTTTTCCTTCACGAACAATAGAGCTCCCCGTAAATCCACCGCGCGTTCCGTGCCATTGTCATTCAGGACCAGCGCCCTCTTCAATGCGGCACCCACCCTAGGAGTAAGAAAGCCCTCCGGTGGAGTAACCAATTGTGTGCGCGACTCCAGGTAATGCGCAGCGTCAATTTCAAGGCGAGTCTTCTTGATTCCATGAGCCTTCTCTATATCCATTTGCTTACTTCTCAAAGGTCGCAATTCTGAATGATTCAATGGAATTGGATATCAGTCATACCCAATTCATACCGACTTTGTATATCGAGCAAGAGTTGGCCATCGGACATATCCCGTAGCCTCCAATGCATCGAGTATTCCAACCGGTTTTGCCTTGCGAAAATGGTCGCTTCTTTGTGCGCCCCCATCTCGGGAAATGCACGCCTGAAATCCGTCGCTCTTTTCTTCTTTGTGATGTTCCAGAGTCCGCCCTGTATATCCAAGACACGCTGACCTTCATGCAGCAAACTACCCACCTTCTCATTGAAATGTACCCACCGCTTCGCAACAATGTTACCTCTGTAGGTTACCCCAATGGTACTTGGCGGGAACTCCCTAAACCTAAGGCGAATTCTACCCCTCTCGATACCATCGAGAATTTTAGCGCTCACATCTGTATGTTTCGCCGAGCGAAAATGCTGCATGACTTCAGCAGGCGAGTGTGCTCTGGCTCCGTATTGTCCCAACTCGCGCACGGACAAACCGGATGAGTGACTATAGCCCCTCGCCAATCTCGAAGTCAAGCGGTGGGTCGGTATGCGAGAGAAGACCCGGCCCATTCTCCCACTTAGACCCACCCCTGGAATGGCGGCGGCTATCGTGGCCCCAGAGTATTGTGGGTCGGAAAGCTGCTCCCTGGCCCGGTCGAAGCTCTTCTGCATCTCCGCGGGGTGGATGCTCTTATTGCGTTAAGGGAAATCCCGGGAACACCAGGTTCGCATAAACGCCCTCGCGCCGTCTTAACCCGAACCCTGCCAGAAATGACCCGGCTCGAGGAATCTCTAC
>JAGRNC010000306.1 GCA_020440935.1 Leptospiraceae bacterium
TAGTTCGGATTGATATTGCGCCGGATCAAACAATGGCTCCGGAACTACCTGCCCCGAAACCGACGGTATTGCACTGGCATTGGATCCGTACACCGACATGCGATAATCCAGAAGGCCCGTCCATTTGCCATCGCAGATCGGGGTGCTGGCGCATAGACCGGGAAGAGCGGGCACCAGAACTCGAATGGCTGCCATTAACCGGGCAAACTCTTCGTCGCTAGCAAAAGGGAAGTTCAAGTGCATACTTTGCAGGTTTGCCCAGCCATGCCCTTTGCAATCAAAGATGCGATCAAAAGCCCGATAGATGGGACCGTTCTCGCCAGGCCATAGGATACGACTCTCTGGATCCATCCAGGGATGCATTCCGGTGCCAAGAAGCGACAATCCCTGTGTCGATAGGGTATCCTGGATTTCCGCGAGATCGCGGCGAAACGCGCTCAGAGCCGCGGCCGGTATCAACAGCGGAGGATCCGTCTTCAGTTCAATTACATGCGAAACCAATTCGTTCGACCAGGACGTTCCATCGCGTTCTACAGTGGATACCTGTTTCCCGTCGCTCTGAAGAATTAGATCAGCCCGCGACTGGATATCCAGATTGGAGCGATCCACGATCATGTACTCCAGTTCGAGGCCGATTGCTTCAAATAGATGGTATGTTGTCATATACATGCATCCCTGAATAGGCCACTGCATCGCTGATGACCTATGACGAACGTTAAATAGTTGCGGAGAATCCGCATCCGTTTCCGCAACAGCGGGCGTTTCTCATTTGACATTATCTCAAGATAGGCGCAGAACCCTGGTATGAACAAAGTAACAATTGCGGGAACGCTAATTCTAACTCTGTGCCTCATCTCCCCGCTGCATGCGGAAGATTCGGAGAGCGGACAGGAAGTAGAAACTGTTGAACAAGCACAGCAAAAGCTGGATCGCCTTACCGGAATAGAAAGAAAGATCGAACGGCTAAAGGAAATCGCAGCAGATCTGGAAAGCAAAGGCAAGACCGAGCAAGCAGCGAGACTGCGCGAAAAGATTGCCGCGGCCGAAAAGAAACTGGCCGAAAAACAATCCAGATACGAACAAAAGAAAGACAAGCTAAAAGAGAAGAAGGAAGAACGCGAGAAAAACAAAGAAGAACGCGACGAACACAAGAATGAGAAAAAGGAAGAAATGAAAAAGAAGAAAGAAGAGAAGATGGAAAACCACCCTGGAAAGTCAGAGGAGCACGGAAAACCCGATAAACCAGGAAAGTCCGAAGACCATAAAAAGCCAGGAAAGGACTGAGGAGAAACACAATGAAACATTTTTACCTGTTACTTATAACCGCGGCTCTTTCCCTGACCATGGTTCACTGCCCCGGCGGCTCGGATTCCAATAGCGAAGTAAATCCAACAAAGGACGTTCCCATTACGCAGGATAATGCAAACGAGGAAGCGGATCGACTGCTCAAGGAATTGGACGACATTTAACTTTCTGTGAGGTCAGTACGCTGGCCTCATTCTTCCACAGCATAGGACCGTTTTCCCTCGGTCCTTTCTTGTATTCGTCGGAGAAACTCCTGCATAATCTGTTTGTACAGATCGTCTCCCAGAACTTCGTCCTCGCATCCGCCATCGATACTGGGATTGTCATTCACTTCAATGACGTAGGCTTTTCCGGAGGCAAACTTTAGATCTACGCCATACAGTCCATCACCGATCAGATTGGCCGCCCGCAATGCCGTGCGAACCACTTCCTCTGGCGCTCGCTCCACCGGAACACATTCGACGTCGCCGTAGTTATGGCCACCCTTGCCATCCTTTTCCATGACCTGCCAGTGGCCGCTGGCCATGAAGTACTTACACACATATATAGCGCGGCGATTCAAGATCCCTACTCGCCAATCGTAATCGGTGGGAAAGAACTCCTGTGCAATGAATAGATCCGATTTTAGTAGAATGGATTCGGCGCAGCTCTTGAGCGATTCCTCATCCTCCGCTTTGACCACTCCCTGCGAAAAAGAACTGTCTGGTTGCTTCAGAATGACCGGGAACCCCAGAGACGTACGAATTTGATCCAGATTGTAACGATGCCCAATCATAGTCCGTGGCGTTCGAATGCGATAGCGATTCAGTAATTCGGCCAGATATACCTTGTTTGTACATCTTAAAATACTGAGCGGATCGTCCATTACGACGAGACCTTCCCCCACGGCCTTTCGCGCAAATCGATACGTATGGTGATTCACCGCCGTGGTTTCTCTAATGAATAGAGCATCAAACTCCGCCAGTCGACCATAGTCCTCGCGAGTCAGGAACTCGGTATAGAATCCCAGGGACTCTGCCGACTTCTTGAACTTTTCCAGCGCTTCCTGGTCGGAAGGCGGGTTCGCCTCGTCCGGATTCCAGAGGATTGCAAGATCATATCGAGGGACGGATCGCTTAAAACTGGCCACACGACCTTTCTTAAAATATTCGGTGGTGGTCAGCGCTGCAAATTCGCGATGCTCTTCGGGTACTTCGCCAGCCGATATTGCATTGAGCGCCCGGATCATCCAGCGGTTCTGCTTTCTCCAGAACTGCACTCGCAGGAAAGGTGCCGGAAAGAGTCGAAACAGGCGTCCGGCCAAACGCTCGTATTTTCTCGCGAGGTTGTGACCAAAGTAGATGCTCAGTATGAATTCGTCCGATTGCAAGGACTTCAGGCTGCTCTGTATTAGCTCATCGAGCTCCTCATTATAGTTGCGAATTACTGCCTGGTTTTTCAGATCCTGTATCGTAGAAACTGCAGGTAGCGGCTTCTGGCCTCTTGCTGCTGCAAGAAGCGAAACATAATAGCCGGTCGATTGATATCTGTAAGAGCGGCACAGATTGAATACGCGGATTCCACGAAGCTCGCTGTATTTCTCTTCCGTTAGATAGGCCCGAGCCTCTACCACTTCGACGCCAGGCAGATTGTGCAGCCATTCGCTGCGGCTGCTTACCACTACAATCGATTGCATCTATCTTTTACCGCCGCGAGGTTCGAGAATAAGGAGATTTGCATCGTAGGTAAGAATTCCCAGTAGTATGGAATTGATTAATCGATCCAGGCTAACCGGGTACAGATGACCTGCCGAAAGGGGCGAGGGTTTGTAAGGATCTGCCACCAGCACTTTTCGGTCCTCGCGATTGTACCCGCATAATACGACAAAGTGTCCCGACGATACGCCGCGTACATCGTCGTAATCATAGTCCAGATTATCCCCAAATTCCCGGGCCGACCTGTACAAATAGGTAGAACTGAGACCGGTGAGAATGGGAATTTTACGTTTCAAAAATCCTCGAATCAAGGAAGGAGTTAAGTCCTCGAGAAAAATTCGTCCATCGTGCTGGAGAAATTCCAGATACGCCGAAGTGGCAAAATCGAGACGCGAATCCTTCTTCATTTTGGCCTGAAGCCGGAGTTTCTCCTGCATCTCGGTCGGACTCAGAGAAAACCAGGTTGGGTCAAATACCTGAAGGTTATAGGTATAAATGGAAGCCTTAAACCCATGCTTTAGAGCGTGACAGCCCAGTTGCACTGCAAGAGTTCCCCCTTCCTTCAAATAGGCGACTTCCGAAATAACTCGATCCAGATCGGCACCAAAGCCAAAGTAGCGATACACTGCATGCAGGCAGGTAGGCCCACAGGTGTAATCGTCCGGCTGCTGCTGAATCTCCAGACGAAGCAGCTCGTCCATGGGAGGAAAGGAAGAAGTCATTATTTCTCGCAGTCGGAAAGCAACCTCTGGCAAGTCAATCAAATCCGGCCAAATACTCGCCTCCGGGCGACCCAAAGCCTGAGTGCTCCCTGGCCTTTCCAGCGCCGCATTCTGCCCGAATTTTCTTCTCATTTTCTTCTATAGAACTGATCGATGCGCCTAAGTGCCCCCTCCTCACAGCATCCAATTTCTGAAATCCAAAGGATTCCGTGCCAATGTAACGGGGGACCGTTTGCCGCTTCCTGCCATCATACGTCACCATTAATCAGGGTCCTTTGCCGTTACATTCGTAACGAAAC
>JAGRNC010000307.1 GCA_020440935.1 Leptospiraceae bacterium
ATCGGATTTTATTTCCGGTAGTCAAGCTATTACCACAGCTAACTTGCTCGCGCGGAATGGCTTTGGTGGCGATGAAAGCCGAGTAACTATTGGCTGGCATGCCATTGAGTTTATCCTCTGGGGCGAAGACAACACCGGGGGTAGCGCCAATTCAGATGAATATAACACAATAGCCGGGCAGCGATCGAGCAGCGACTTTACGACGGCTGGCACCGGAAGCCAGAATGCAAAGCGAAGTAAGTTCCTGCAGGTGGCCACCGAGCGCCTGGTAAATGATTTAACCCTGCTGACCGCACAATGGGATCCATCTGTAAGCAATAATTACAGAAACAACACCTTCCTGGTTGCCTCGAATCAGGACACTGTACTCAAGAGCATCATTACCGGGCTCGCCACATTTTCTCAAACCGAATGGGGCGGCGAACGAATGAAAGGCCTTACGTCGGGATCGCAAAACGAAGATGAGCATTCCTGTTTTAGCGATCTAACAAAAGACGATTTCTACTACGATGCCCAGGGGGTCCTGAATGTAATTACCGGCAAGTTCACCGGAAGATCCGGTACTGCCTCGGGTCCAGGTATTGGAAATCTGATCAGTTCCCTGGATTCGCTCTATGTGTCGCTAGTATCCGGCGCCACAGTTGGACGAGATGCATACGATCCAACTCAGAGCTGGCGGTATGATCGTGTGATCAACTTCTCTCGAGATTCTACGGAGGATGCTGTCCACAGCAGCCTTTCTTCTGCCCGCGAAACGATTGTAGGACTCGGAAGTTTGTTCACCCAGCTGGGTAACCGAATGGGTTATTCGATTACGGTAAACCCCTGATCCAGAGGGCCCGCCTCGGCGGGCCCTTATCGGAGCGATTTTATGATATTCTACAAGAAACGATTACTTTTACAAAGGGCAGCCGTTGCCTTGCCGGTGGCAATCTTAGTCCTTCCCTTTTTGCTGCAATGTTCACAGCTCGGACTCACTTCAGATCCAGAAGATAATAGTGCAGCATTACTTCTGGCCGCCCTCGCCGGCGGCGGCTCATCGGCCGCTCTGGGCGAAGAATACTCCGGCGGCGAAACTACACGATTTGACAGCACGGTAAATGCCTTCGATCTTCCGGCTGCTAACATCATTAACAACATTAGTCGCGTAATTCAGTTTCAAGACGGCAATGCAATCTTCAATCGAGGTTGGGTTCAGGCGCCTGCCGCGGCATTCGACGGTCTGGGCCCGGTATTTAATCGTAGCAGCTGTCGCGGATGCCATGTGCGCGACGGTCGTGGTCGTCCGCCCGAGGGCGCCGAATCGGATTTTAATAGCATGCTCTTTCGATTGAGCAAGAGCGGCAGCGATCCGGTAACCGGTGGTCCCCTGGCTCTGGACTCCTACGGTACACAACTCCAGGACAAAGCAATCACCGGAGTAACCGCCGAAGGTTCTGTAGATACGCCCATTAGCTACACAGAAAATCCCGATACATTCCCCGATGGAGAAGCCTATTCTCTTCGCAGCCCAAATTATTCGTTCAACTGGAACTTTGGAACGCCATCGGATCTAAAGTACTCCCCTCGCGTTGCACCCGCCGTCTTTGGGCTGGGGCTGCTGGAGGCGATCCCGGAATCCACAATTCTGTCCTGGGCCGATCCTTCCGATAACAATGGCGATGGAATCTCCGGAAAAGCAAACTATGTTTACGATCATGCCACCGGTTCCGCGACGCTGGGACGTTTTGGCTGGAAAGCAAATCAGCCAAACTTAAATCAACAAAACCAGGGTGCCTTCCACGGCGATATGGGCATTACTTCATCGCTATTTTCTACAGAGAATTGTGCCAGTGGCCAGACCGATTGCTCCTCCAGTCCATCGGGAAATTCGGGAAATCCGTTTGAGGTATCGCTCTCAAATACCAATCTAGTATCGATCTATGATCATCTCATCGCAGTACCCGGCCGTCGCGACTGGACCGATCCCGAGGTAGTGCAGGGAAAAGCAAAGTTCAATGAAATTGGCTGTGCATCCTGCCACATACCGGAGGTGACTACGGGCAATCTTCCCGGGTTTCCGGAACTATCCAACCAGGTGATTCGCCCCTATACAGATTTGCTTCTGCATGATATGGGTTCGGGCCTGGCCGATAATCGCCCGGACTTTCTGGCGAATGGACAAGAATGGCGTACTGCGCCTCTGTGGGGCGTTGGGCTTGTGGAGCGTGTAAACGAACACACCTACTTTCTCCACGATGGTAGGGCCCGAAGTCTCAAAGAAGCCATCCTCTGGCACGGCGGCGAAGGTACCGCGAGCCGCGATGCATTTAAGAACCTGGACCAATCGGATCGCGAGGCGATCATTCGGTTTCTGGAGTCCCTATGAAAGAGATTTTATCAATCGGTCACAACAGGAATGGTAAACATCCGAGCGATCGCATTCGCATGATCTGGCCCCAATGCAGTGGTCAGAGACATCGCTTCCGTGCCATGGACCGGTCAGGGCGCCGAATTCGACAGGCTCTGTTGTGGATATTATTGGCGCTGCTTCTGCCTTCCCTTCTGGAAGTCACCGGAAGTTGCGGTCCGGACAAAGTGAACCTTGCGGCCACACTGACAGCCACCGGAGATTTTACCAACGAAGAGATCCTGCAGAACATTGGCGAAAACCTGATCCCTGCCGCTTACCTGGATCTACTGAATGCATCGGTATCGCTTCAGTCTACAGCCACTACGTTTCAGACGACTCCCAATACAGCAAACCTGCGAGCCTTGCGAAGCCAGTGGTTGGAAACAGCAAAGAAAATTAAGCGAGTGGAAGGCGTGTATTTTGGCCCTTCCGGTTCCCTGTTTCTGGATGCTAACCTGGACCCGGCCATGCGTGGCTATTCGGTGTGCAACAAAACCAGCGACTGCGCCACCAGCGTAGATAGTATCATTGCCGGCGCATCCACCATATCCACCGCAACGGTCGGGAACCGGGGCGCAGGTGTTCGCGGAATAACGGCCATTGAGTATCTACTATTCGACAATGGCTCCGGAAGCTCCGCCGAGGTCGATGTGGTGGCTGCCCTCGCCGGCCGCCGATTAACGTATCTGGTTGCTGCCTGTGGCGATCTGGTAAATACCGCCGCATCATTGCACAATAACTGGGATGCGAAGGGCCAAAACTACGGTCGTCAAATTAGCCGGGCCGGTTCGGGAAGTGCTGTGTATTCCAGACAGCTGGATGCCTTTTCGGCAATTATTTCTGCCCTACTGACGATTTCGGAGAATGTGCAGGACACAAAGATAGGCTTTCCGGCGGGGCTCAGCGCCAAATCGGGCGGAAGCACCCACCCGGATTCGGTGGAATATCCGTATAGCAATGCATCCCTGGATGCGATGGAATCGGCCATTCTTGCTATGCGATTAATCTACACCGGAGATGAGGATCCCGATGCGAAGGCGGCTGGCCTGGATGACCTGGTGGCGGCGCAAAACCCGGAATTAAACGAAGACATAAAGAATCAGATCGAAAAGGTGCTTTCCCGAATCCAGGAGATTCGCGCAAGCAACGGAACTTTTGCGCCGCTATTTCCGGGAATCCGGCTGGTGTTGCAGCCCTCTATGACGATGTGCGAACTCTTCGCATTCTGCTGGCCACCGACCTCGTATCGACTACAGGAACTTCGCCCGGAGTTGGCACGAACGATGGCGATTGATCGCAACATATTTTCCGAATTCGTGGGGTCAGCGGGGCCCGGGTCGTCCTTGCGTAGAATCCGAACCTACCTGGAAAGCGAAAGCCCGGCCGGTCCATTCTTATTGTTTCGCACCGTCTGGAGCATCATTCTACTGATATTGCCGCTTCGGTATTTTTTGAATGGTTGGATCGAAAGCTACTTCTATGAGCCGGAATTCTTTTTTAGTTTTTTCGATTTTGCCTGGTACGGTCCGTTGCCGGCGCCAGGGATGTACATTCTCTTTGGCGCACTCTGCGCTCTGGCACTTTGCATCGGGCTGGGCTGGCGCTATCGATGGGCCGCCGGAG
>JAGRNC010000308.1 GCA_020440935.1 Leptospiraceae bacterium
GATTACAAACGATTCTTCTGGCAGG
This sequence comes from Leptospiraceae bacterium, assembly GCA_020440935.1. GTDB lineage: Bacteria > Spirochaetota > Leptospiria > Leptospirales > Leptonemataceae > UBA3465. The sequence goes on from JAGRNC010000308.1 coordinate 26, forward strand.
ATTGACCCTATTGGCTGCCTGCCGGACACTACCTCCAACAAATCCGCAATCGGAAAACAGTGCTGTGGTTGCTCTATCCGGTACGATTATCACGGAGATTCTCTTTATAAGCGGAGACAGCAAGGTTGAAAAATTTTACTTCGTGCAGCTTGCCGCATTTCCTGAAGGAAAGATTCCTGCGGGGTTCAAACCTCCCGTTCTGAGCGAGAAGAATTTACCGTCTTCGATTGTGACTTCTACTTATAATACCTCAAAGGGAGTTTATTGGCTCAATGCTCCCCCAGGGGCTTACGCTCTAGTGGGCATGAGTTACACTCAAAAGCAAGCGGCCACAAGTAGCAGTACTGCCACCAGTGGGAACACTTCCGTTACCGTTTCTACAGGCGGCGGAAAATCCAACATTGTAACTTTCTTTTCAATGGAGTTCGCGAATGCGCATCGATTCGTAGTAAAACCTGGGGAGCTTCTGACTCTGGGCCGTGTCACTGGAAAGATTGAAACGGCAGATAAGGAAAACACTGATGCACTGCAAAAGCAATTGATGGAACTGATGTCGCCGGGCTATCTGGAGAGATCCACGCTCAGCAAAGTATTCCTCGGGGGCGGTTGGCTGTATGTGCCAACAGAGCTGTCCATGGATACATCAGAGGGAACCAGAGAAGAGATCCGCTCGGGCGCTATTGAAGACTTCAAAGAAACCGAGTGGCAGCGATATGCACAACCCGGTGTAGACCCAACTCAGGGTTCCAATTAATCGTTATGAAGTCAGGGCACCGCGGGAATGCGGCGCTCTGACTCCCCAGTAGAAGCAGCGTTCTTTCTGCACTTGGCTTTTATCCTGTTCTTATCGAGGAATCGATTCCGAATTATCACCCATTCCCACAAGTTTAGATTCGGTTCGATTCAGGAAAATTCGCTTACATTCGAAAAACCCCGTACCTGGTCGGCCGATCTCCGGTGCGATCGCAGACTGCCAGAGACATACCCAATACTCTTCGAGTATCGGCGGGATCGATGATTCCATCATCCCAGAGTCGTGCGCTCGAGTATACGCTGGACGATCTAAGGTTATAATCGCGCAAGATAGGGTTCTTGAATTCCTGTTCCTCTTCAGCCGACCAATCTTTTCCGTCGCGGGCGAGCTGATCGCGCTTCACTGTGGCCAGCACATTGGCGGCTTGTTCTGGTCCCATTACCGAAATACGCGCATTGGGCCACATCCACAGAAATCTGGGGCCAAAAGCGCGACCGCACATTCCGTAGTTACCGGCGCCGTAGGAGCCGCCAATCACCAGGCTGATTTTTGGAACATTGGCATTCGACACCGCATGAACCATTTTGGCCCCATCCCGGGCGATTCCCGAGCTTTCGTACTTTTTCCCAACCATGAAGCCAGTGATATTCTGCAGGAACAATAGCGGGATCTGGCGCTGTGTACAAAGCTCTATAAAGTGGGTCGTCTTCAGGGCCGATTCGCTAAATAGTACGCCATTGTTTGCAATGATTCCTGCAGGGTAACCGTAGATGCTGGCGAATCCATTGACGATTGTGGTACCGTAGTCGGGCTTGAATTCGTGGAAATGCGAACCGTCTACAATGCGCGCAATAATCTCCCGAATGTCGAAGGACTTGCTGGTAGATTCCGGAATGATTCCATAGATTTCATGCGCCGGGTACAATGGTTCCTGGTAGTTTCCGCAGCCGGATGTAGAGATGTTTAGAGGCGATTTTCCGGTTGGCTTGGATTCATTTGCCCCGAGCTCCCCGGAATCAGAAGGCATGAAACCGTCCATTTTTGGCGCGGAACGGTCGCCCAGGTTTGCCACAATTCGGCGCACAATTCGCAAGGCATCTTCATCATTGACGGCGGCATAGTCGGCCACTCCGCTCTGTCGCGTATGCACATCGGCTCCGCCCAGTTCTTCTGGGGTCACTTCTTCGCCTGTGGCCGCTTTCACGAGAGGAGGTCCTCCCAGAAAAATGGTCCCATGACCGCGCACAATAACTGTCTCTTCGGACATGGCCGGAATATAAGCGCCGCCCGCAGTACAGGAGCCCATCACGCAGGCGATTTGTGGAATCCCGGCCGCCGAAAGTTGTGCCTGATTATAAAAGATCCGTCCAAAATGGTCGCGGTCGGGAAAAACTTCGTCTTGCATGGGCAGGAATGCTCCACCCGAGTCCACCAGGTAAATACAAGGAAGCCGATTCTCGAGTGCAATGTCCTGGGCGCGGAGATGTTTCTTAACGGTCAGTGGAACGTACGTGCCGCCCTTTACCGTAGCATCGTTGGCGACGATCATGACCGGTCTTCCATGCACCAGACCGATTCCACAAACAACCCCTGCAGAGGGAGCCTCAAAATCATAGACTTCCGTCGCTGCAAATGCTCCCACTTCCAGAAAAGGGGAACCACTATCCAGTAACAGCTTAATACGATCGCGGACAAATAGCTTGCCCCGCTCCTCGTGCAAGGCTCGATTCTTCGCTCCTCCGCCCTGAGCAATCTTGCTCCAGAGCGCACGTATTTCCTCGGTGCGGGCGCGCAGGGCCTCTGCATTTGCCCGGAAATCTTCCGAATGGATGTCGATCTTGGTTTCCAGTGTGCCGCTCATAATCTAGGCGACAAATCTGTAGAATTGCAATCTGGGATAAAGAAATAAAAAAGCCCTGCCAGAGAGGCAGGGCTTTGAGCAATTAGGGGGATTCTATATCTTTTTATTGCTCTTTGTGGCTTCTTTCTCTATAGAAAAACAGGGCAAATAGACCGGCGATTCCCAGAGCCAATAGCGACCATAGGATTGAACCATTCTGAAATCCCGCTCTGATGTAAGCGGCCAGCGCCCCTTCGGTTACGTAGGGGAATGTGTAGGTATCATTGGCTCGGTTATACCAGTCAGATTTTTCCTGTCCCATGGACAGATACCAGGCCTGAAAATCAGGATACGCTTTGCTGATGGTTTCGCTTTCGTATGGCCAGTTCCATTGTTTTGGGATGGAGAGGGCCCACGGGAATCCATTGCTATCCATATAGCGGTCTGATCCGTCGTTTTCATAGTACAGCCCAGGAAAGTGAATCTCATGTCCTGTGTTGATTACTTTGATGTATAGATCGAATGGGGCGCGACCCAGTTCGCTACGAGTTACCGGTGTGTCGAAAGTAACTTCCAATTCTGAATACTTACCTTCTTTGTAGGACTGGCCTTTGGCTGTATTCTTATGGCCCAGAGTAGTGTTACTCTCTGGCATTACTTCGATGCCGTTCAGGCTGTTTCGGTGCTCATCCACTACTTCATCTTCGCGTCCCTGGTAATCGTACAGCACATGGTGCACGGTTCCGGATCCAGGTAGATTCAGATGTAGAGTATGCTTGTATCCAGCGCCCCTAGCCAGGTGACGATAGGTACCGCGCACTCGCACAACTTTGCCAGATGCGTTCAGGTCCAGCTCATTGTTTACCTTTACGACGTAGTCGTTGAAGTCCGAGTCGCCTGCGCTCGGATAGAGGTCCTCATAAGCGATTACCTGTCCGTCGGCAGAAGGAACGACCACCTTTGTGGCGCGAGTTGCATCGTCCGGATAGGCGTCGTTTTCGTCATTGATTCCATCGCCGTCAGAGTCGGCAACAGTGCTGCTTCCAGCAGTTCCATCAATAACTACTTCGCGATTGATTTCCACCAGGTTGTCTGGATCCACCTCTTGAACGATTTCCTGATCGCCCACTCCAATGGTAACAGTAACTGTTCCAGTGTCGGGGGTTACCTCAATGGTTCCACTGGCATTTCCATTTTCATCGGTCACGCCTTGATACAGAGTGTTGTCAGTCTCGGTTTCGGATACAACCACAGTGGCTCCGGAAACCGGGCCATTGTCATCGGTAACATTGATATTAACATCAACAGTTTCCGTGGTCTGAAACTCAAAGTCGCCAGATCCTGTTTTGTCTGTATTCGTAGTCGTTACAGTATTACC
>JAGRNC010000030.1 GCA_020440935.1 Leptospiraceae bacterium
GAAAACGGCCGGGCCCTTTATGAGATGCTTCATGATTTCTTCGCTCAGGAAGAATTCTACCAGTCACGACCGAGGGCGCTCTGTTACAGCCAGGCGGGTCTAATCTTACGCAGCGCGCTGTATTTGTCGCAGCAACCCGACTCATCCTCCGAGGATTTCTCTAAATGGCTGGATCATGTAATCTTTATTAGCTCTCCGGACGGAGGGTCCTATATTGAGAAGCTGGGTTTCTGGATTGGTCTGGGGCTTTCGCGGGTACCGTTGCCCGTAGTTTCGCTTCTTGGCGCCATTGGAAACGAAAGAAGCGAAGCGATGAAGGATCTGTCCCACGGAATTATCCGCATTGAGGATCGGACCATGGATCAGACGGACCGTTACGGCGCCGAGACCTACCACGGAGAACTGGAAAACCTGATGGGCACTCAGATCTACAGTTCGGTATCGGAAAAATCCGAGATCTGGGGATCGTGGTTTGGCGATGGAGTAGTGGAAGATACAAGCCTCAAGAAGCTCAGCGATTCCGTCTTTCGCAAGAAAGAAAATCCGGACGATCGCGTGCATCATCTTACCGGACTCAGTCACTTTCAAATTATGAACGCACCGGAAACCATGGCCATTGTCCGCAGAATCCTGGAATGAAAATGGCACGTACTGAATCGGAATGGCTGTATCTCATTGATTCCAGCGTCTATCTGTTTCGCGCCTACTTTTCCTTACCCGATTCCATTCGCGACCGCCACGGGCGAGCCGCCAATGTGATCCACGGTTTCACCGACTTCTTAACTCGATTTCGGGAAATTAGCGGCGCCAGCAGGGCGGCCCTCTGTTTCGACGAAAGTCTGACGACTAGCTTTCGCAATGAAATCGATCCCGAGTACAAAGCGAATCGTCCAGAAGCTCCCGAAGATCTGAAGCAACAGATCCAGACGTGCAAAGAAGTGGGCAAGCTTATGGGCTTTGCCGTCTATGCAACCCCCGATACGAAGCTGACGATTTGATCGGAAGCCTGGCCAATCAGGCGCGAAAGAAATGGGCCGGCAAAGTTCGAATATGCGTCGTATCCACAGATAAGGATCTATTGCAAATACTCGAGGATAAAGATCATTTCTGGAATTTTAGCAAGGACGAAAGAATATCTGGAAAAGATGTCTCGGAGCGTATGGGTGTGCGGGCCGATCAGGTGGCCGAGTTGCTGGCGCTTACCGGGGATACCGTGGACAACATCAAGGGGCTTCCAGGCGTCGGCCCCAACACAGCGGCGGCATTGCTACGCGAATTTGGGACTATCGATTCCATGTTAGCCAATCTGGAGTCTGTGGAGAATCTGAAAAGCATCCGCGGCGCCAGCCGCATCCGTTCCATAATTGAAGCCAATGGGGCTATTCTTGAGAAGTCGAGGAAGCTTACATTGATTGAGTCCGGCCTTGCGGTGGAAAAATCGCTGGATCGGCTGGAGCTCGGCGCGGTGCAACGTAAGGAACTGGGCGATCTATTTGAGGGACTCGGAATTGGCAGGTTGCTACTTGCGCGTCTGGATAAACTGGAACGCGGCGGATCCCTGAAAAAGCCAGAAAAGAAATCAGAAAGCGACGGAACGAAGAAAAGCCCAAAGAAATCGGCGAAAGAGGCTGCGGTAAAAACGGAAAAGAAATCGGCCAAGAAGAATGCAGCCAAATCTGCCAGCAAAAAAGCAAAGAAGGCTGTGCGAAAGTCTGCACCGAAGAAGGCAGCGAACGCTGCCCGAAGGTCTGCAAAGAAGAAGATGCCAACGGCGCCGACAAAGACCGCGAAAAGGTCTGCAAAGAAAGCCGCGAAAAAGAAAGCGAAATAACTGCCGCGAAACCTTGAAGCATTGAGCTGCCAGAGACGGGCGAATCGGGTACCCAGTGGAGCGGTGACACTGGTCAGAAGGGAGGCAATACAATGAGCAAAGAAAGCGATTCATTTGCACGCTTTGTTGTAGAGGACTTATTCTCTGCTATACCTGCCGTGCGCGCCAATCGGATGTTTGGCGGATATGGAATCTATCAGCGAGACCTGATGTTTGCGCTTATCGCCGCCGATCGACTGTACATGAAAGTGGACGATGCTTTGCAATCTGAGTATGAGTCCATGGGATGCGAACCATTTTCCTATGAGGGCGGCAATAAGAAGAGCGTCATGATTTCATACTGGAGTATGCCCGCGGAAGGCCTGGAACAGCGAGAGGAGGCGATGAAGTGGGCGGAGCGATCCATTGCCGCAGCCACCAAGCTCAGAAAACCCAAACCCAGGGCGCAACCCAAAGCCAAACCTAAAGCAATAAAGGCCGACCAGCCCCAAAAGTCGGCTTCCCCTAAAAGTGTGGCAAAAGAAGCCAGCGGCCAAGTAGCAAAGAAGAAAGCAGCCAGCGGCCGAACGGCAAAGAAAAAAGTGCCGGCAAAAAAGAAGCAAACTACCGAAAAAAAGAAATCCGTAAATGCAAAAAGCAAGCCCAGTGCGCGAAAGTCCGCCGCGAAGAAAAAACCAGGAAAACGTTCGCCTCGATAGTTGTCAGGTGGGCGAATACGCGGCGATATGATTGAGGTTCCTGTATAATCCGGCAGCGTCCAGTCCGTAGCCAACTACAAACTCTTCGCCAATTTCGAATCCAGCATACTTAATAGGTCGTTTCTTGCGATCTACGGATTTACGTACCAGCAAAGCCGCAATTTCTAGCGAAGCTGGCTGCTTGAGCCGGATGTGATCGAAGAGAAAATCAAAGGTCAGTCCCGTATCTACAATGTCTTCGACAATCAGCACATGGCTATCTTTGACCGGGTGTTTGAAATCCTTTACGATGCGAACGTTCCCTGTGGATTCTGTGAAATCTCCGTAAGAGGAAACTTCAATAAAGTCGATGTGCAGGGTGCGCGGGATGGCGCGAACCAAATCCGCCATAAAGATGAAGGAGCCTTTAAGGCAACCGATTACTGTAAGCGGCTCATCGCCGTAGTCGGATGCGATGGTTCGTCCCATCTCTCGAACGCATTCATCGATTTGGGAGCTTTCGATTAGAACCGATTGCAGGTATTCGTTTTTCATGCCTATAGTAGTCTGTACACCTGGAGGGGGCGAATGTCCAGCTTCATTCGGGACTGACGGCGAATCTCTTCCATCTGCAAATCCATTTCCTGACGCGCCTTTAAAATGAGATTTTCTGTTCTCGTCAGTCGTGCTTTTCGCTCCGGCGCCGGGTTTTGATTGTATTTCATCTTCTCGATGTCTTTTTTTTCTTCGAGAAGCCGTAGCTTCTTCCCGTAGCTAATCTCGATCTTGTATTCTTCCTTCTTGAATACCGGGTGTAGCTCTTCTTTGAGCTCTTTTGCAATTTGCTCGGCCTCGGAGCGCAGCAAAAGCTCGGCCCTTCGCAGAGCGGGTCGTATAGATTCCATGGCATCGGCGCTGTCCGATGCGATCTGGGAAAAGGCCTTTTTAGGAAGTCTGAATCCTGGAGGAATAACGATTTCGCGATGGAAGGTCATTCGTTCTTCTGCGTCGATGTGAATGCCCATTAGTTCGGTGCGCTTGAAGCCGTTTTCGAATTGCACAATGAAGATGAAGTAATGTCCGGGCTGGAGGCCATCCGGCGCTTTCATTGCGAGATAGGTTTCTTTTTCGCCATGATGCAAAAAGTAATCCAGGCATTCATCGACCAGCGGATGACCCACTGCCAGAAAATCCAGGGAATCCCGACTCAGGGCCAGCTCGCTATCAAAAGTGCCGTTTCGTTTCTCTGATGTGCGACAGTCCGTGATTTCGTAGATCCCTTCGTCGCTTTTGCGCAGAAGAAAGCGGGATTCTCCAATATTTGTATAGTAAAGGCAGAGGTGCTCGATTTCCGAGTTTTTGATGGCGCGTTCTTTTTCGGTGATCCGGTAGTAATCGTTTAGATTAAAGTCTACCAGCCTTGGCGCTACAAGTTCGTTAAGACGTTCATAGCTGCTGCGGGCCATACTGACTCGCTCTTCCACGGTAGATTCAAATGTATTCTGATCCAGTTTACCAGATACAAAATCCATCAATGTGCTGGAAAACTTCAGATCATCTTCGATGCTACCAAGAAGCATGTCGGAAGGACCAATGCTCTCTTCGAATAGCCGAATCTTGTTCTCCAGAACTTCCAGGATTCGCTCCGCCACCGTATCGCGAGTGGCAAAGTTGATGATGAATACATCCCGAGTCTGTCCAAATCGATGGATTCGCCCAATTCGCTGCTCGATCTTCAGCGGCGACCAGGGGAGGTCATAGTTGATCAATATACTTGCAAATTGGAGGTTTCGCCCCTCTCCACCCGCTTCGGTGCAGATTAGAATCTCTTGCTCTCCGCGGAAGTTTTCGATGGCCTCTTCCTTCTCCTTGAGGTTTAGCGAGCCATGGAAAAGCTCCACTCTATACTCCTGTAGATTTTCTGCGAGATAATCCTGGGTTGTGCGAAACTGCGTAAAAATGATAAATTTGTGATGCCCTTCCTTTTTTAGCCTGGCCAGGGTCTCTTTTAACTTTACCAGCTTTTTATCTTGTTTAATGGCTCGGCCCAGATGGATCAGCTTTCCCAGAGTGAGTACTTCTTTACGCAGATCCTTGTAGCTTTTCTGAAAACTCCCTTCGTCATCGGCCAGATCGTCTTCGTCCCAGTCGTCCAATTCGGGATCGATGTCTTCAAGTTTCCAGGAAGTATCCACGAGAAGCGATGTTTGATGCATGCGCATTTCCAGCATGGCCCGCCGCTTCTCCAGAGCTCGAAGCAGCGCTCGGGTGGAGGAATCCAGTAATTTCTGGAATGCGATCATTACAAAGCCTACAGCGCGATTCTTTTCTTGCATCGCAAGGTTGTACTCGCGGCGGACATACTCGGTGGTTTCATCGTAGAAGGCGCGCTCGGGCGGGCTAAGATCAAAGCGGATGGTGCTTGCAAATCGCTTCGTAAAGCCTCCCACTTCCACTTTTCGGCGTCGTAGTAGAATTCGCTCCAGTCTGGATTTAAGATCCTTTACGCTTCCGCCAGATCTTGAGGGAAGAACGTACTCCATGAAAAACGAATTCCGCGGCCCCAGAATATGCGGATCCACCAGTCTTACCAGATAGAACAATTCTTCCAGTTTGCCGCGAAACGGAGTGGCAGTCAAAAGAAGGAGAGCATCCACGCGCTTGGCAAGCTGCTCTGCAAAACTATACGCATGAGTAATCTTGGAATCATCTCTTCGCAGGCGATGCGCCTCATCGAAGACAGCGATGTCCCAGTTTGCCTTGAGTACCTGCGCACCGTATTTCTCGTTCTTAATAAAATCGATGGAGACCAGGATGCGGGGATAGCTTGCCCATCGCGCGGCGATGCGATGAAAGTTCGATCGATCCATGATCACGAACTCTTCGTTGAATTTTGACCGCATCTCCTGTTGCCATTGAACGGTGAGCGTAGCGGGCGCGGCAACAATCACGCGATTGTAGCCTTTACGAAGCATGAGTTCTTTGATAACCAGTCCCGCTTCAATGGTCTTTCCCAGGCCAACTTCATCGGCCAGAATAAAGCGCGGACGTAGCGCCTGAACCACTCGATAGGTGGCCTCAATCTGATGGGGTAAAAGACGGGTCCTGGAATTGGAGAGGCTGGAAAGCTTATCGTAAATATGGTTTAATTTTACCCGATGCGCATCTAGAAGCCGGAATGCAAATTCTGCATTTTCTTTATCCAAAGGGCGAAAGTAGGATGTTTCCTGAGCCGGGTTTTGCTCCGCGGCCAGAGAATCCTCATATTCCAGATGCAGAATCTGTTGATGCATGAAGGGCCAAACTACCGACTTATGTCGCTTTGAGTCAAGTAAAACCAGCGGCGGGAAGCCAGAAGCCATGATCCCGTCCAGGAATGCGGCCCAGGGAGGAGGAACACTAAAAAGGGAGCTAAAAATTCCTTTCCCGGTTATGCGGATGCATCAGTACATCCCCATGGGTGGATTCAAGACTACATGCTTGCTGGCCGTTTCGTTTTTCGCCCTGTTCTCCGTCCATTGCAGCACTGACTCTTACTTTTATCGTTCCATGAATCGGCAGGCTGCCCTGGCCGCGAAGGATCCCGGCTATTTTCATTCCGGCGAATCCAGTTCGGAACGAGACCTTCGTCTGATGGACATCTGTCTTTCCGGTCCCGGTCGGTCGGCGCCACCGTACGATCTGAGCGATGCGGCATTGATGTGCCTGGCGGAAGGCGATGGTCCTGTTGCCCTCGCTTTACTGGATCAGGCAATTCAGGAAGCCTCGGGTCTGGATCGACGTCGAATCGGTCTAAATAGACTGATTGCGTTGCAGGAATTGTTTGGCGGTTTTCCGGAAAGCGAAATCGGCCCTGTGCTAACCGATCTCAACCACAGGCAGGCTCTTGAGCTCATCGATAGTTTATCCAACAAAGGCAGGGATCGCCTGGCGGATCGGTTGTATGCTTTCATGGTGACGCGAAGTAGCGGAACGATTCTCGCGGAAGTGTTGTTACAGAAAGGCGAGCATGACTTTGGACTGGGTCGTAATCAGGAGGCTCTGGTAGCCCTGGAAAAATCTCTGGAGATCCGCCCTAATGCGGAAGCCCATCGATTGCTGGGGAATATCTATGATCGGGCAAACGAGAACGAAAGGGCTATCGAGCATCTGGAAGAGTATTATACGTCCAAACCATCGGCCGAGGTTGCCTTCCTGCTGGCGCGAAATTACTATCGCCTTAAGAATGCGAAATCGGCGCTTACCTGGATTCAAAAAGCCGATGCAAGCGATGCGGAGGCCATTCAGCTGCACGGCGATATCCGTCTTACCCTGAATTCCGATGACGATCCCCGCGCACTACTGCGAGCTCTAAAGGTAAGAACCCAGCCGGCATGCGCGCAGGAGTCGTTTCTGGACGGCATGAACTATTGCATTGTGGGATCCGCGTACGCTGCTCTCCGGCCAGCGGAAACAAGAGCGGCTATTATGCGCCACTGGTTTGGCGACTATCCGGCCGAACAAAGGGGAAGCTTGCTTCCGTATCAGGAGGGTTACTGATGTGCGGTAGATTTGCCTTGATTAACAATCCACTTCTATTAATGAGCCTGTTCGATGTTCCGTCCGTGGACGGTTTCCATCCAGTCTATAACATTGCTCCTTCCTTTCGCGTACTGGCTGCCTGGAAACAGGACGATCAGGTGGTTCTGGATCGAAAGACATGGAATTATAAGCCCCACTGGGCAAAGAAAGAAATGAAGGCTGTGATTAATGCGCGAATAGAAACCGCCTTTGATAAGCCCTATTTTCGCTCCGCCATTCGAAAGCATCGATGCCTCGTTCCGGCTACTGGATTCTACGAATGGATGCAGCCCGAAAAAGGCAGCGGCAAGGTGCCCGTCTTTCTCCACCCCGAAGACATCCAGAAAGGCTTCCTACTGGGCGGGGTGTACGATGGCGAAGGTCTGGCAATTTGCACAAAGGAAGCAAGCCCCCGAGTTCAAAAGGTACACGACCGAATGCCGGTGATCATTTCCGAAGCCGATGCCCCCGGCTGGCTTTTCAGTGAAGATCGGGAAGAAATCCAGGAAATGATCGCGCGAAGCGAGGATGTGGACCATGCTGTGGTGGTTTCCAAAGATGTGAACTCGCCGGCCGTTGATGATCCGCATCTGGTGGAGCCTGCCGGCGATTCGATTTTCTAAATGGCAGATCCCGGCCCAACTGCCAATTTTCGCCAAATTCTATTGTATCGCCCTGGGGCCCTGGGCGATCTCGTCGCCATCATCCCATTTCTGACGAAGCTTCGTCAAACGTATCCGGCAGCCCGAATCCATCTGCTCTGTTCCGCTTCCTGGCAATGGATTGGGCAGACGCTGGCCGAAGAAACCTATTCGGTGGAAGATCCCAGGCTGCTGCCGCTTTTCTCGGGAGTCCGTGCAAACCATTTTCCCAGTCCCAGCGGCGGATTCGACATGGCATACCTCTTCTTGCAGAACAGAGATTCTTTATTCGAGCAAGGTGTGCTACAGTTCGCAAGGGCGGTTCGATGGATTCAGACCAGACCATCTCCTGAGTTGCAACATTGCCAGCCGACTCCGAAATCCGAACAAATCAACATTCGTCAGTTTCTGCACGATCAAGAATTCGACGGCCCCATGCCCATACCCGTCCTGCGTTTGCCTGATCTTACAGAGGGACGTCCCTCGTTTATGCCGGCGACTACGGATCCGGGCAAGGGTCTGCAAGAAGGTCAGGTATTGCGGGGCAGTGTAAGCAGCCCTTTTGATTCCGGGACATTCGCATCCAAAAGCTTGCTTTGCATCCATCCAGGTTCGGGCAGCCCGGCGAAGAACTGGCCTCTGGAAAACTTTTTGGAGATCGCCCGATTCTGGAGGATGCGTGGTGGACAGGTGGCCTGGACTCTAGGCCCGGCTGACCAGGCGCTGAAAGATGCGCTTTGCAGGCAAGTATCCGGCGATGAGCATTTCTCTGTAAAAGGCGATCGGATCTGCGCCGATCTGACTCTGGCGCAGCTTTGTGCACTCTATGCGCAACCGGAAATACTCTGGCTCTGCAACGACTCGGGTCCGGCTCATCTGGCTGCTGCTCTGGGCGCCGATGGAATTGCAATCTTTGGCGCAAGCGATGCGACGTTGTGGGCTCCGCAGGGCATGGGCAGGATTCGAATACTTGGAAAAAGGGACGCCTTTCCTGCCGTGGAAGAAGTAAAGGCAGCTCTGGCGTCCCTTGCGAAATTCGATTAACTTCCTGGCTGGGCGGGCCGCTGCTTCAAAGTAACATTTACGGTTAGCTGCTTCCCTTTACGCCATAGCTTAACGGCAACTTTGTCGCCAGGCGCCATGGCTGCCACTTTACGGATTAGATCCGAGAATTCATTGATTTTCTGATCGCCAACATAGAGTATAAAATCGCCGGGCTGGATGCCTGCTTCTTTGGCGGGGCCATCGTCGGTAACCGATTGCACATAAACGCCAAATCCCGGGCCCGGACTGATTCGAACGCCAGCGCGAATGTTAACTCCCAGATAACCGTGGCTTACTTTTCCTTTTTCGCGAAGCTGCTGTAAGACCGCCCGCGCCGTGTTGATTGGAATGGCAAATCCAATGCCCATGTTTCCACCGCTTTCCGAGTAAATCATTCGATTCACTCCGATCACTTCGCCGTCCAGATTAATGAGCGGCCCGCCGGAATTACCGGGATTAATGGATGCATCGGTTTGAATATGCGAATTGCCTAGCTGGTCGATCTCATTTCTGGATACGGAGCTAACCACTCCTACGGTAAACGTTCGATCCAGGCCAAAAGGATTGCCGATGGCAATGGCCCAGTCCCCTACCTGTACTTTGTCGGAGTCTCCCAGATGCACCGGCTTGAGACCGCTTACTCCATCTACTTTTAGCAATGCGATATCGGTAAGTTCGTCAGAGCCTATTATACGGGCCAGCCGCTGCTCGCCGTTGATGGTAACCTTTACGCTATCCATTTGGGCAACCACGTGATAGTTAGTGCATATGTAGCCGTCGCTAGAAAGTATGAAGCCGGTTCCCAGGCCGTTTTGCTTTTGTTTTCCTGATTGAGGCGCCTGATTGAAGAATTGCTTGAATAATGGGTCGCTGCGCAAAGGCGTATTGGAGACGTCCACTTCCTTCTCTGTACTTATGAATACCACCGAGTCCTTGTACAGCTCAAAAACATCGCGAAAAGCTCCTTGCATCTGGCGAACCGATGCATGGTCCTTTTTTTGCGCCAGGGGGGAGGGTAATTCCGCCTGCGGAAAAGCCGAATCGCTTCTTGCCTGCAGAGCGGTGGAGAGGGTCAGAGCGCCAATTAGCACAAAGATTAGAGTATTTCTGTAACGTGGGTAGAACATGCGTATTCTCCTGTTACTTAAAGAATCGGAATTCATAGGAAAAAGAAAAGGGGCCCGGGGGCCCCTGTCTGCTAAAAATAGGAAATTATGGATGCTGCTTCAGGCTGACTTGATGCTAATTTTCTTTCTGTCGCCAGCGCTGCTTGCCTTTTTTGGTAAACTTATGTGCAGCACTCCTTTCGCATATTTCGCGTCGGACTTGTCTTCCTCCACTTCGCAGGGAAGAGCCACTGTGCGCTGGAAGCTACCGTAGCTCCGTTCCACTCGGTGGAAGTTGCCCTCTTTCTTTTCGCTTTCCCGCTTTTTTTCGCCCTTGATTGTGAGCGAATCGCGGTGGAGCGATACATCCAGGTCTTTTTCGTCGATTCCCGGAAGTTCAACGGTGACTTCTACGGTCTTATCGGTTTCTTGAACATCCACCGCCACATTCATGGCTGCGGGTTCCACATCGTAGAAGTCCCGGAAGAATTCGCTGAACAGATTATTCATTTCCCGGTGAAATCCCAGGAAGGAATCGTCCCAGCGTTTTGGTGTTGTATCGCTTTTGCGATGTACCAGGTCCTTGAGTCCCATGATGCACCTCCTTACTCAGATTTTACTTGAATCTTTCGAGTGGATGGCTTGCTCACGGGAATGGTCAGTTCCAGAACTCCATTCTTGACGCGAGCCTGAATGCCTTCCACATCGATATCTTCGCTCAATCGAAAAGAGCGTTCGTAGTTGCCCACTCCGTACTCCGCGTAAACGAGCTTACCATCGACCCGGGGTTGTTCTACCTGGGCCTTAATTGTCAGTACGTTTTTTTCTACGCTTACATCTACGGAGTCTTCGCCTGCACCCGGGATGTCCGCATAAAGATAGAATGTATCTTCTTTACGGTAGAGGTCTACGGCCGGCGAATAGATACGCTGCCGAACGCTCCCTTCTCGAATTTCGTTTTGCTTTTGAACTGCTGTTTCCATGATAACCTCCAAATCAGTTTGCTTCCAATGATTCTATTTTGTCTTGGTCGATGCTTTATTGTTTCATTCGCTTTCGCGAAGCTTAGCTTGCCGCCACGGCGATTTTTCGCGGACGGTCCTCGGCGGCTCTTTCCAGGTGAATGGTCAAAATTCCATTCTTCAGCTCTGCGCGCACAGATTCCTGGTTTGCGCGGAAGGGAAGGCGCACCAGCTTCTCAAATTTGCCAGCCGGTCTTTCCTGCCGTAGCGCTTCGCCTTCAGCCGCTTTCTTTTCCATCTGGATTGTAACCAGATCATCCTGCACTTCGATGGAAAGATCGTCAGCCTCCAGGCCGGGCACTTCTGCGCGAATGGTTGCGTCGTTTTCCTGGGTATACAGCTGAACCCCTGGGTAGCTGCGTCGATAATTGGGACGGGCGAACCGGGTGTCCAGGTTAGCCAGGTCATCCCATAGATTTCGTTGCCATCCATACCAGTCATTCCAGAACATGTCGTGCCTCCTTTGCATTGCGTTGTGTTCTCACATGCATATTAGCAAGTGGCGTACCAGCCTTTGCTTATTCGGATAGGGCCCTGGAAGCCATTGTTGCAAACTATGCCTGCCAAACTGACACTTGCCATTGAATTTCTGACAGTCCTGAAACGGGGCCTCATTGTTACCTTGCTGCCCCTGGGATCGGCACTGATTCTGCTACAATGTCAGCCTGGAAGTCCGGTGCCCTATCCCGCGACAATTCGCCCCGTGGCCTTCCTTATTGAACGATTGGCCGGTAGCCGAATGAGCGAATCCCTGGTAAGTCCCGGCCGGAATCCGGAAACTTACGATCCCTCGGTCTTTGAGCTCATGCGTTTTCGAAATTGCAGGACTCTCTTTTATGTGGCGCCTTCCCTGGATGGGTGGGCCGCTCATTTTCCGGGCTGCCGTTCCGTTGCACTGTTGCCGGGGCCTTCTGCGAACCAGCCATCCACAAAGGCGACTTTAGAAGAAGGGCCAGATCATTCTCTGTGGGTCTCCGGACATCGCCACGATCGAATGCAGCCAGATCCCCATTTCTGGACCGATCCCCACCGAATACTGGAAGTGCTACCGGGACTGCAAGAGCAGCTCATTGGAATGGAACCAGAATCCGCTGACCGAATCGCAGAAGAAGGCGATGTGCTGCGACGGCAACTGGAATGGATGGAGCAGGATGCCTCCGCCAGGCTAAAGCATCTGAAAGGACTGCGTGCTATTCTCATCCATCCTACCTACAAGAGTTTCCTGGAGGAGCATGGTATTGAAGTGGTGGCCGTAGTGGAGCCAGCGCCTGGCAAGGAATTGAGTCTGAAAGAGTGGCGCGAGATTTTTGCTCGTCGGCCTGTGGATCTGGTGATTCATGAGGTGCAGTTGCCCGAACGGCCATCGCGGGCCCTGGCGGAAGCATTGAATGCGCAAGTAGTGGTGCTGGACCCTATGGGATCCAGCGCGCGAAACCTCACCGAATTATTGCAGTCGCAGATCGATACCCTGGCCGGAATATCGCCCCATCGTATTCTTCAAGGGAAGCCATAATTAGAACAGGATCAAATCATGTCCGAAACCAATCATCAGCCATGCGTTTCTTTAGAAGGGGTCACCGTGCGATTTGGCCGAACCGTGGCCATTGAAGACATCAGTCTGCAATGTATGCCCGCCACCATGACCGCCATACTCGGACCCAACGGAAGCGGAAAGTCCACTTTGCTCAAGGCCATTCTCGGACTATTGGAAGTGGATCGAGGCTCCATCCAGCTTTCGTGCAAGGCAAAAGGCATCGGCTATGTGCCCCAGGCAAAAACCCTGGATCGTCGATTTCCGGCCACGGCCATGGAACTTGTGAGCACCGGATTGTTATCCAGGTGGCCATTTCGCATATCCAGCGACACTCGAAAGAAGGTAGATGCATGTCTGGATCGAGTGGGACTTCGCGGCTATCAGAAACATTTGCTTTCCGATCTAAGCGGAGGTGAATTACAACGGG
>JAGRNC010000309.1 GCA_020440935.1 Leptospiraceae bacterium
TTTGCCGTCCGCACTGATTGCTGCATCTTGTTCGCATTTGCCTATTTTGGATGGCCCACAACTTTTTTTGAAAGCAGGCTCATCAGCTCGGACAAATGAACAGCAAACCCCGATGCGGGCAGGGATCTTCCGGTGAACTGCGAAGCTAGACCATCGTAAATGCCTCCGGAAAGGATTCGATCGTTATGCCCCGGTAGAAATGCTTCGATCACGGGACCGTCGTAATAGGATAGCTCCCGCACCAGACTAAAATCAAAAACAACATTCTGAACTTGTTCCGCCTCATCCAGCAAGGAAAGCAATCCGGGTTCTTTTGCGCAAAGGGCTCTAAGCTCTTGCAAGCATGCATGGTCGCCAAAGATATGCGGAATCTCGGATAGAATTTCTGCTTTCCCTTTTTCCACGGAGCCCGCTTCGCAGAGCTCCTGAATCTTGCGCCGGTCTTTCCTATAGAAAGCCTCCGACAATTCGCGGCGTAGATTAGTATCGATGTCTTTAAAAAGTAGTTCTAAAAAGCGGGCATCTCCGTACAGAAAGCGAGCTCCGCTTTGCAATGCATCCATCACTTTACGAGCCAGTTCAATAAGCCTCTGTACTCGCTGGCCGATGCTTCGCCCGTTGGATTCGCCGATCATTTCTACGCCGGCCTGGTAGATCTCTCGGGCCGCGCCGCTACCCTGACCGGCATCTACAAATACTGGCTGAACATAGTACAGATCGGCGGGAATGCTCGTGCCGGCCCGGCCGGAAGATACTGCTTTGATGACCTGCACGGTGAGATCGGAGCGCACCGCCAGATTTTCTCCGGCCGAATCCCGAAATTCAAAGATACGATCGGGCACCGAGTGGCGGCCAGTTATAGCAAATGCCCCGGCATAGTCTATGCCAGGGGGAATGATCTCGTTGAACCCTTCTTTTTCAAAGCAATCCCGGCTTTTTGCCTGCAGTTGGCGGAGAATCTTGATCTCATCCGGAGAAAGGTAGTCGAAACCGTGCGGAATCCAGCTTCGGAATTTTTCCATGCAACGGGAGTTGATTTTCTGCGAGGCGCATTTCCTGGCAAATTCTTTTCACATTCAGGGGGGTAACTGGCCGATCATAATACAGACTATGGCTGCACGAATGTTCAAATGGCTGGGAGGAACCTTTCTCATCTCCCTCTTTCTGCTGCTGGGAATGATTCCTGCGGCCTATTTTATTTATCGCGACGGGGCCGATCTCGTTCAGGAAGTTCAAAATCAGGCAAGAAGCCGTGCCGGCCAACTGGCTGTGAGCCTGGGAGCTCAGGCTTCCGAGGCCACCAGTCCAGAAGCGCTGGTTTCCCTTTGCGAAACTATGAAACAGCTGGTGGAAGACTCCCAGATGTCTGCGCGCGGTTTCGTTGTTGAAAAGTCATTCCTGCTCGACCTCGAAGGCCGCATTCTGGCGCACAACGATGTGGCTATGGTTGCCAAGGATTCTGGAATTACCTACACCGAAGAGAAATTCAGAGACGTGCTGGCAAATGCCCGTCGTTATCCACTGGATGTAACCGTTGTGGGGCGCACCGATTACCGGCCAAAGGCGCCCCTGGCCGCGCTTATTCCATTTTTAGAGAAGTACATTCCCGATTTGCGCGCCTATGAATTTCATGTAGCTTATGCTGTGTACCTGCCCGATGCGGACGTACCATCCGGAAGTCTTCATCTATTCCTGCGAAACGACGGAATCCATAGAATTCTCGATTTATACTGGAGTAGCGTGCTACGCACTCTCACTTACAGCGCCATCTCCTATGCAGGTCTGACCTTTATACTGAGCATTCTTCTGGCGTTTACAATATTTGGCGGCAAGAAGCCCGTTCCAGGAGCCGCCACCGCCAGTGCATCATCAGATTTGCAAGAAGCCTGGGCAGTGGAAGAGGGAGCCTTCGAAGACTCGCAGGATCGACCGATGGAAAGATCCGGCATGGTCGAGAACGAATTTAATGGCGGAGCTTTTCCTTCCGAAGGGCAACCCTCGGCGGCTGCGTCGGCCGACCGATCTTCAGCGCAGGCCGATCCATCCCAGTGGCCCGCTTTTCCGGGAGCCAGGCCTGCACAGAAAGAGGAGCATACTAGAAGTCATTACATGGAAGATGAGCAGTACGGCGCTCCCCGTACTATCGACCGTGATATCCTGGACGCAATACCATTGAATCCCAACGGAGATCGGGAATGAAAATTCTGGCCATACGAGGCGTTCTAGATTCCAGCACCGGCCCAAAGTTCGAAAAAAGCCTGATTGGATTGGTACGCGAACATAACGAGCCTATTGGACTGGACTGTTCCGGTTTGAAATATATGACCAGCGCAGGCGTGGCCGCATTCTTGCGCGTGCATCAGCGTATCCAGGAGCGTAAGGGCCGTATTGCAATCATTCGTCCCTCTTCAGAAGTTTCCATGATGTTGGACTTTCTGGGAATATCGCGCTACGTTCCTGTGTTCGATTCGGAAGAGGCCATGCGACATTCCATGCCCGAGCAAGAGTCTTTCTCCGTAACCGAGCGTATGGTGGCCGGAAGTGATGCTCCTCCATCGGCAGGCCTGTCTGCCGCTGCAGCAGAATCGCATGGAGCCACTTCTGCGGCTACGGCACGAAGTGCCATGGATCGTCCCGAAGTTCGCGGTGGCATACTTCCTCCGCAAGGAAGCCCGGGCGCTACCGAAGGTTCCTTTGAAATGGGTCAATCCTTTGGAAGGCTTTCGGAGACGCTGGATGGATTGACCAGAAACCTGAAGAGCCTGGGCAAAACCATGGAAGATTTGCAGCGGACGGAGCACAGCTTGAAAGAAGAGTTTGAGCTGGAACGAAAGAGCAGAAAGTCGCATTCAACATCAAATTACGGCGATCGAAGCTTCTCCTTTTCGGAAGATCAGGAAAAAGCTACTGGCGAAAACACGGAATCCAGGGCAGCCGCCGCCGGATTTTCGGAGCGAGGAACTGCAGGTGGAACCACGGGAACTGCAAATTCTACGAATGCACAGACCGGAGTTACTTCCCCGGCCGACCGAGCCCGGGTATCGGCGACCATGTCGGGCCAGAGCGCAGCGGCCAGGAGTCGAAAGTCCAGGTCAGAAAGCTCCCTGAACCGAGTTCTTGTATGCGAGCAATGTGGCAGTAAGCTTCGAATTTACCGGGCGGGAAGGCATCTTTGCCCTTCGTGCAAAATCGAATTTGAAGTGGAAACAGATGGATCTACATCCTACTACGAAAAACTTGCCACTTCATGAGCCGTACGGCGCGGAATTCGCTTAAGCTTTCCTTTTTTACAATGGTTTCCCGGGTCCTGGGATTGGTCCGGGATCACTTTCAAGCCACCTTCTTTGGCACCGGCGCTGTGGCTGCGGCATGGGAAATCGCTTACATGCTACCCAATATGCTGCGAAACCTTCTGGCCGAAGGAGTTTTGTCGCAGGCATTCATTCCCATTTATGGATCTGCGCTCAAAGAATCGGAAGAAAAGGGCAGGGATGCGGCGGGTGTTGTTCTTGCCACTCTTGCTCTGTTTTTGACCGGCCTCGTTGCAGTCGGTATACTAATCTTTCCTTTTTTCATTCCAATTTATGTAGATCAAGATCCGTCCCAGGCGGGGCTTGAAATCTATCTCAGTCAGGTATTGTTTGGCTTTATTCTTTCTGCGAGCCTAACGGCTATCTTGAGCGGCATTGCGCAAACGCATCAGCATTTTTCCTTTCCTGCCCTTTCGCCCATCCTTCTAAATCTAGTTTTCATCGCGGGCTTTCTGGCGCTGGATCCTATGGGATTTAGCCAGGAGAAGAATGCCGAGTATCTGGCCTGGATTGTACTTCTGGGCGGTCTTACACAGATTGGATTTCAAGCGGCCTATGTATACTGGCATGGCTGGTGGCCACGATTGCGGTTGGCATGGCGGCATCCGGCTCTGCGAAAAGTGCTGACTTTAATGGCTCCGGCCGTCATAGGCGCAAGCTTGTTTCAGATCAACCAGTTGATGGAC
>JAGRNC010000310.1 GCA_020440935.1 Leptospiraceae bacterium
GAACCAGGGGTTCTGGATGGGGGAGCTCGAAGTAGGAAGAGTGGACAGACCAATCGTTAGCACTATGAAGTACAGGGCCTCCAACAGTAAAAGGAGAATCGCCGAGACAACTCCTGTGTGAAACGGTGCCGTTTTTTGGGAAAAAGGTCTCATTGCATATTTCCGTAGGCCAGACTCTTTCTGATTCCTCGCAGTCGGCAAGAGTATTCGCGGCCGAATCACCTTCTACCGGGGATCGATGCTGGTCCTGTAGTGGGAGGCAATAGCACCCGAAACAAAAGTTTCGCTTCCGATCAGCTGAAGACGTAGGCTCTCGGGCAACGACAGGGATTCGAACAGCCTGGGGCCCTTTCCCGCAATAACAGGATGCACCACGAAATGATATTCATCGATTAATCCGAATTCTGAAAGCTGCGAAGCAATACTTAAGCTCCCGGCTGAAATGCATTTGCCGCTTTGTTCTTTTAGACGCAATGCTTCCCCTTTCAGATCCTCTCGGACGATTCGGCTCTTTTCGCTGGCAGTCTGCATCGTGGTCGAAAACACGACCAGGTTCTGAGAATCGAAAGCTCGCGCGAATTCATTTAAACTTTCCTCTTCCGATGGGGTTTTCACGACATCGGGCCAGAAGGGGACCATTAGATCATAGGTTTTTCGGCCCAGCAGGATTGTGTCGGTGTTTTCCAGATACCGGGTAAAATATCGATGCAATTCTGCATCTGCCACCATGCCCTCATGGCCACAATAGCCATCGGCGCTGATATTTATTCCAAAGACAATCTTTCGCATGAATATTGCTCCTGGGTCTGGACTCTTTCCCGCTGTGCTTCAACGGTTCTTGAAGGGAGGCCTTCTGCCAATCGGGAATGAGGTAGAATCAAAAAATAATAGTGAAACTCTGGTAGGCACATTGATACGAGTCGTCCTCGTACTCTACAATTAGATTGTGTTCAAGATTGTCCACCCAGGCCAGGGGGTATTGGTCGGCGGAAAGAGGCCTCCCTGGATCAGATTTGCAGAGAAATCGGTGAAACTCTCTAGCTTTCATGGGCCTGCCCAGCAGTTCGTGCACTTCCTGCTTGCTCATTCCTCGCATCGGATTTTCATCCAGTAAGTCGTCGATCATATGGAGGCGCTCGGGAAAATCGGTATCCGGTCCACTTTGCTTCCAGATCGCAGGATCAAATCTTCTTTGAAGTAGCCAGAAATCCAGCAAC
The DNA here is from genome assembly GCA_020440935.1 of Leptospiraceae bacterium. GTDB lineage: Bacteria > Spirochaetota > Leptospiria > Leptospirales > Leptonemataceae > UBA3465. The sequence goes on from JAGRNC010000310.1 coordinate 1,218, forward strand.
CAGTAGGCCTTTTGACGCCATTCGAGACGCCATTCCCCATAGTTGTTCGGCCATGCGCCTCCAATATTCTCCGCGGTCCTGGATCCGATGACTGGAAACCGGCTTTCGAGAAATACAACGGGCGCGCAGAGCAGGCCGAGTAGCAGGGGAAGCCCCAGGCCTTTGAGTTTTCGCCAGGCGAAAAAGACAACGCCCGCCGTTATTGGAAATAGTAGGATGCCCCACCGCAAATCAAAGTCGGACGGGGAATAAGTGGCCAGATAAAGAATCCCACCGCCCAGGAACGTTCCGGCAAGAAAGCTGCCAATGAAGTAAGACGTTCGGATCATGGTACTGGTTGGGTCGGATTTTGATCTGATCCCTGGCGAACCTGATTCGCATTGCCCGTTGGGGCAGCGGGCGATTTCGGAGCAATCTTAGTACACGCGCGTCTGCTCCGACTGCATTCCGGTCGTTTTCCGGTTTTTCAATGCTTCTCTACGTAACGTTTGAAGTTATCGAGTATGGACTGCCATCCGTCCCTTTGCATATCGATGGGATTCTCCGTTTCGGCATCGAATACAATGGTAACGTTCGTCGCTGCCTTTTCATCGTCCATGGATACTTCCACCTTTCGACCATCCGCCATAATGAAGACAAAGTCTTTACCCGGTGTAATACTTTCATAAGTGGCCTCGAGATCGAATCCAAAGCTACCATCGCGCGCTTCCATTTGAGCCTTGTATTTTCCGCCTACAACCAGGTCATTTTCAGCGCTGGGACAGCACCAATCTTCCGAAGCAAAGTTCCAGTTTACAATGTGCTCCGGACCGGTGTATAGATCCCAAACTTTGCTCCGATCGGCTGCTATCTTGGATTGAATTGTAACTTTCATTGGTCTTGCGAACGTCTCCTCTGGTCTCTGGATTCTCTCTCGTATGCAGGATCGGCAAGCATTTATTCTGCGTTGCAGGCTTCAAATGTTTATGAGTTCCGGTCGCCGTCTAAAAACCAGACTAACCGCAATCAGGGCCAGAAAGCTCGAAGAAATAAGCCGGACAATACTATTGCCCAGAGCTTTAAAAGAAAAGCCGATGGGAAAGGCCAATGTAATTAGACTATTGGGAGGATTACCGCCGGATGTGCGAAGGTAAAAGGCATTGTAAATCTGTTCTGAAAAGGCGGACGGCCTACTATTCGTTCTAGGACGCTAATATGGCCAGAACCGTCTTCGACCGATATTTCGTGTTCTTATTCGCTATCGTTCCCTGGCACCGCATCAGCGAGGAAATAGGATCTGGAAGCCTGACTGAAGGTGATATAAAACAAAGAAGCCTGGCAAAGCAGACTTGCAATAAAAGCCGGATGAAAGAGAATCGAGACTACAAATTCGCTCTGCGAAATAGCCTGGTCGCTTTTTGACTGCACCAGGACATTCATAAATCCAAGAAATGCCAGCCATATTGCGAGGGATGCTAGCGAGATCAGAATTCTAAATCTGGACCGTGGTGAGGGCACCCGCATCCAGAACCAGAGTATTAAAGCGGGAATCAGTAGTAAAGGTGCGCTGAGTATCCGTCCCGCGAGTATGGCCACCGAAGGGAACTCTCCGGAAGCGACGCTGAAGATTATTTCGAATACGGCAAAAACGAAGCTGAATGCACCTACGAAGAGCAACAGAAAGAGAAAAATTTCAATGGCTCGGAGGCCAAGACTAAAATTCTTCATGCTTCTAAACGCCGACGATTCTGTAAGGACGAATTAGTCTCCAATGACGATCCTCAAGGTTGATTTGGCCCCCGAGGAAAAGAAAGTCCCTTGATGCAAAACACTGCTTCTACCATCCTCGGCCACGACAGTTACATCAAAGTTTAGCCGCGAATCCCCCGGTTCATATAACCAGGCGATTTGTTCTTTATTCAGCGGATCAGTAACAAAAGTGTGTTGTCCTCTGGGTATGTCCTGCTGGATGTCCAGAAGAAGCTCTGGCTTGGACGGATCCGTTACGTGAACTACCGTGAATCGGCGAACATCTGTCAGAAAAGCTCCGCCAAAGGCCATATGCGGCTTTCCGCTCATGATCTGTAGACCTGCAATGCTCAAGTTGAAGAGCTCCGATTTTGCGGGCGAAGTGCTATAACTCTGGCTGGCACAGGAGCCCATTGCCATCCATGAGATTGCCATTGCCAATGCGAATCGAGATAGGGATTTTCTTCGCGCTTGTTCTTTGTTTGTCGTAGTCATTGAATATAGCACAAAACATAGCAATCTGTTTCAGTCAATATATAAAACGGTCAAAAAGTGCGGCCCGGAATTGCTCGCCGAGCAGATTCTGGGTTTGCCTTCCCGGATCATTCCATCTGATATTTCTTCATCTTTGCCAGCAAATCCGACGGCCACGGGCTTAGAGAAAGCGAGTCGAGCGTGGAGTATCCGTATAGAAAGTCCATACTGCATCGTTGTTCGCCCGCGCAGATTGCCTGGAGCGAAAGGAGCGCTGTAGTTCTACGTAGCCTTTTTACCTGGATATTGAATTCAAGGATGTCTCCCATTCGCGATGGCCTGTGGAACCTTGCCACAATTCGCATCGCAGGAGTGCCCGCAGAATTCTCTGTTATCAATTCCGAAAATGTGTAGTCCAGAGCGTCTGAAAACCAGTCTTCAATCACCTCGACGAAAAGGTTGAAGTATTGCGGAGTAAATACAATGCCACCGGGGTCGCAGTGCTGTATTCTCACTTTTTTACTGACCTTGAAAATCATTGCCTACACCATCCGAAGATACGAATTATACCGGCCCG
>JAGRNC010000311.1 GCA_020440935.1 Leptospiraceae bacterium
CGCTGGAATTGAGCCCTGGCCCCGATACTTCGAAGTGCAATCGTTCCAGAGTATCTTGCACTTCCTCCGGTTTTATGGCAAAGCCCAATCGCTGCTGCACAAAGGAAAGACTGATCTTGATCCTGTTTTGCTTTCCTTTCGTGTCGCCGTCGCTAACAACTTTCGAGAACTTTGCATCTGGATTCAGGGCGCCAATGATCTCGCTCAGGCGATACAGAGCAGGAATCATCTTTGCCGGATCCTGGCCTTTCTCGAATCGCACCGCAGAGTCGGTGCGTAGCGGCAGACGAGAAAGTGTGCGTCGGATCAGCTCGCGCGGAAACGTGGCGGACTCCAAAAAGATCCGAGTAGTTGAATCCGATATGGCAGAGGCCGAACCGCCAATGATGCCGCCCACAGCCACTGCTTCGGACTTCTTCCCTTCGCTCAAAATCAAGATGGAATTCTCCGGAACCTCCGTGGTTTCTCCATCAAGAGTCTCCACTTTGTTTACCTTTTTGCTACAATCGATGGCAATGGTGTCGGCGATTCTATCGCGATCGAATGCATGGTTTGGCTGGGCCAGTTCCAGCATTACAAAATTGGAAGCGTCCACTATGCTATTGATGGATTTCTGACCTACAGCGGCCAGGCGTCCCTTGAGCCAGAGCGGCGAAGGGCCCACCGCTACATTGTCCACCGACAATCCGCTATATCCCAGGGCCGCCTGGTTTCGGATCGTAATGGTCGGCACAGCCACCGATTTATCTGCCTTTGGAGCCGCAACAAGCAGGGGATCATGCTTTAAAGATTTTCGAAATATGGCGGCAATCTCGCGGGCAAAGCCAAAGTGGCACCACAGATCGGGACGATGGGTAATGGATTTATTATCGATGTCCAGGACGGTGTCGTTCAGGTCCATCAATGCCGCTACGCTCTTACCAATGAATTTTTCAGGTTTGCGCAGTCCTTCTTTGAGAAGCAACGACTCATCGTCTAGAATTAGAATGCCTTCGCGCTCGGGAAATAGAAGTTCTAAGCCCACTTCTGCGGGAGCGCAAATCATTCCGCTGGATTCTACTCCACGGATCTTTCGTTTTTCAATATGTAGACCTTCGCCGATTGTGGCTCCCACCGGCGCAAGCATCACATGGATGCCGGCTCGCACATTGGGTGCGCCACAGATTACCTGCAATGTATTCTTTCCATCGAACACTTTGCAAATATTCAATCGGTCCGCATCCGGATGCTTTTCGAAGGATTCAATGCGGGCCACAAGCAGCGATTCCAGATCGCCAAATGGTTTGAGCACATCTTCCACTTCGCAGGTGGCCAGCGTAAGAGACTTCACCAGCTGCTCGGTGGAAATGCCTTTGAGCTCTACAAATTCGTTAATCCAGTTGAGAGATAATTTCATGATTTTTCGCTTACCCGGGAAGCTCCGGCGGATTCAAAGGCTTTCAAGAATCGTAAATTTCCCGAAAGAAGATGCCGTATGTCTTCAATTTTATGACGCATCATCACCAGTCGGCTAAGGCCCAGGCCAAAAGCAAAGCCCTGCCATTTCGTGGGATCGATGCCGCCGGCCGAAAGCACATTTGGATGCACCAGTCCGCAGGGCATAATCTCCACCCATCCCGAATGTTTACAGACGGAGCAGCCAGATCCTCCACAAACCAGGCAGCTAAAATCCAGCTCAAATCCGGGCTCCACAAAAGGGAAGTAACCGGGACGAAGGCGCACTTCCACATCTTTCTCGAAGTATTGCCTTAGAAAAGTCTTCATTACATAGATCAAATGAGATACAGATACTTCGCGATCTACCATCATACCTTCTACCTGATGGAACGTGGTTTCATGACTGGCATCGGTCTGCTCAAAGCGAAATACTCGGCCAGGAGCAATTATGCGAAATGGAGGCTTAAGTACCTTCATGGATCGAACTTGAACGGTGGAGGTATGAGTGCGAAGAAGGTTGCCTCCTTCGACCCAGATTGTATCCTGCATATCGCGCGCAGGGTGATCATCGGAGAAGTTTAGCGCGCCAAAGTTGCTTTGATCGGTTTCAACCTCCGGGCCATCCATAATCCGAAAGCCCATCGAGGAAAAAATTGCCTCTACCTGGTATTGCACTTCTGAAATAGGATGCAATCGGCCCGGTCGCGGGGGGATGGGGCGAAGGGCATCGTACAGCTCGCTTTGAAGCTTCGCTTCTAGCTCTTTTTCTTTAAGCTTGATTTGTCCGTCTTTGAATTGCTTCTCTAGATTGGCTCGAATTTCGTTGGCTCGGGAGCCCGCTTCTTTCTTTTCTTCTGGCGAAAGATCCTTAATCCCCTTTAGAATCTCCGTTAGCTCGCCCTTCTTTCCCAGAATGTCATGGTACAGGCTTTCTAGCTCGGTGGGGCTGTTGCATTTCTGTAATCCCGTCAGGGCTTCTTGCTCCAGCGTTTGCAGGCGATCTAAGAGGGACATTGATAAAACGAGATTCTGGAACTCGCTGTCAGGTCCAGTTTTTTTGGAAAAAGGCCTTGTATAGAGAGCCTGCTGCCAATTTCTTGGCCTTTCGGGAAGCATATGGCAGTACCTAAGAGAAAAACATCCAAGCAGAAAACTCGCTCCAGACGAGCGCACCATGCCATTGGCAAACCCAATCTGGCGCCCTGCAAGAATTGCGGCTCTTTCATTATGCCGCATCGCGTTTGCCCCACTTGCGGCTGGTACAAAGATAGAATCGTACTGGAACCACGTAGCGGTTCTGCTTCGGCATAATCAACCCAACAAAACCAACAAGTAGCAGTGTCCGTAGCCGTGATGGCTACGGTTTCGATCGCTCTTGCAGCGTTCGATGCTGGAATTGTCATCTATTCCGTAAATACTGGATATTGATTTCAGATTGACCGGGCATGTAAGGGTTTCATCTCTACGACTGTGAGCGTTGCAGTCGATACCATGAGCGGTGATCTGGGCCCAGAACCAGCGGTAAGCGGCTCGGTACTAGCGACAAAGGAATTCGGCGCTCGAGTCATCCTTGTGGGCAATCCAGATGTACTGGAGGGCCTGCTTTCCAAACAACAATACGATCGCGATATGATCGAAATTGAGCCTGCCGACGATGTCATCGGTATGAGCGATTCCCCTTCGCAGTCGGTGCGCACCCGAAAGGACTCTTCGGTGGTGGTGGCGGCGCGCCTGGTGCGCGAACAAAAGGCCATTGGCTTTTTCTCTCCTGGCAACACCGGAGCTACTATGGCGGCGGCGCTCATGGAAATGGGGCGTATTCGTGGAGTGAGTCGCCCCTGCATTGCATCGCCCATCCCTCGCGAAGATGGCGGCACTACTATTCTGGTAGATTCTGGAGCGAACGTTGACGTCAAACCGCAATGGATGGTGCAATTCGCCATTATGGGGGAACTCTATGCTCGCGAAATTCTCGGTGTGGCCGCTCCCAAAGTGGCCTTGCTGAGCAACGGAGAAGAGGAAAAGAAAGGAAATGCATTGAGCATTTCTGCCTACCAAAGATTGGCAAAACTTCCTTACGATTTCATCGGTAACGTGGAGGGCCGCGACATTTATGGCGGCACATCGCGCAAGGCGGATGTAGTGGTTTGTGATGGATTCATGGGTAATGTTCTGTTGAAGGCCACCGAAGGGCTGGCCGGTTCCATTTTTACCATCTTGCTGCGCGGAATTGCAGGGTCTTCTCTGGCGCGCACGGGCGCCTACTTACTCAAACCAGTATTGGAAGAAATCAAACGTCGCATGGATTATACAGAGTATGGCGGCGCACCCTTGCTTGGCGTTAATGGAGCATGCGTTATCGGACACGGCAATTCCAATGCCAAAGCATTCAAGAATGCAGTGCGTCTGGTATGGGATTATTCAGAGAAAGAGATGAATCATAAAATCGAAACTCTGGTACGCAAGTACGCCTGAAAAATCCTTGCGGAGCTTTTGGGCCCACAGACTACGGACAGGCCGGCCGCGAATTCTTAAGAACTGCCATGGAACT
>JAGRNC010000312.1 GCA_020440935.1 Leptospiraceae bacterium
ATTCCGGGCAAAGACCTTTCTGCAGGGTCATGTTGACCATCTTGAGCAATAGCACCGGAAATAGATTTGGATTTGCGATAAAGGCCGGGGCGATGGTTTGCATGAGGAGGTGCATTTTAGCCAGGTCCTGCGGGTCCGTCATTTCCGGAAGCTGGGCAAGCTCTTCGATATTTTTACCAATCTTTCGCTTCACCCATAACAGACCTGGCAGCGCGGTAAATTTGCCGGCTCGGGCGGGAATCGCAAGTCCCAGTTGCTTGAGCGAACTTCGCGCGCTCTCAATAGCCTCGGCCAGCCGGTTCTGCGGAACCAGCGACTCTACCTGCATCTGAAAAATCCGAACTTTGTCCAGAACGGTTCGTGCGCGGGAAAGTACCAATGCAAACAATCGCTGGGCTTCTTCGAAGTTGGTGGAACTGTACTGGCTCTCCGCCAGATCTGTATAGACCATTAGAGTCTGATGGTAATTCGTATTCCAGGGATCTTCGGGTAGGAACTCTACGGCGAGGTTCAAGTAATCTACGGCGGATCGGAATGCGGCAGCGGATCGCGCAGCTTGAGCAGCCCTGAGTGCAAGGGCGACCAGTTGGGCCCGTTCGCCGGAATCAAGGATGCAAGATTTCCCGGCGCCAAGCTGGTTCACGATTCCAAAGATGGTTTCATCGTCCGTTGCTTCTGTAAGGTTGGCGAGCCGCGTGGCGCCGATGCGATAGTGCAATCTATCCCTGTCGGCGGGAGAAAGTAGTTCGTAGGCGGCTTCGCGCACTCGGTCATGGACAAATACCAGGGTCGAGCCGTCCACGGTGAGAAAGCCTTCATCGAGGGCAGGCTTGAGATTGGCGAATATCTGCCGGGCCGGAATTTCCTGAACCTCGCTCAGTTCGTCCAACGAGAATCGGTTACCGATTGTGGCGCCCAGCGTAAGGCTTTCAATGGTCGGGTCGGGTAAGTGATCTATTCGGCCAGTTAATAGTTCTGCGACATTTTCCGTAATCCCCGATCTCTCAATGAGGTCCATATCCCATTTCCACTCATTTTGAATATATATAAGAGATCGCTCCTGCAAAGTTCGTAGAAATTCGCGAACGAAGAATGGGTTTCCGCCTGTTCGCTTTACCAACTGGAGGGCCAGGGATTGAACCATTGCATCGTCTCTGGAGAAGGTTTCCGATAGTAGTTCGCGCAAGGCGGATTGCTCCAATGGCTTGAGAGCGATTTCTCGAATGGTACCTCCCCTGGATACGATGCTATCCAGGCATTCTAATACAAAAGGCGATACCGATTTGTCGCGATACGAAACAATGGCAAGAAAATGCGTTAGATCTGGATTCAAAGTGATCCATTCGAGAAGATTTAGGCTGGCCCGATCAGCCCATTGGATATCGTCCAGAAAAATTGCCAGCGGATGCGTTTCGTCGGCGAAAACCCGCACGAATTCCTGGATGGTATAACTGAAGCGATTCTGTGCCTCGGCGGGGCTCACTTCCGGTATGGGAGGTTGCTTTCCCAGTATGAGCTCCAGCTCTGGAATTACGTTAACGATTAGCTGTCCGTTTTGGTCCAGCGCCGTCTGTATACTCTTTCTCCATCGGGACAATCGATCGTGGCTTTCCGATAATAGCGAGCGGATCAGTCCGCGAAACGCAACAATAATGGCGCTGTACGGGATATCCCGTTTCAGCTCTTCGAATTTGCCCCATAAAAAGTAGCCATCTTTTCTGGATAATGGCTCCCGTAATTCGCTTACCAGAGCGGTCTTTCCAATTCCGGAAGGACCATTAACGACGACCAGCTCGCGGGCTCCTTCCGAGGCCCTGTGAAATGCATGCAGTAAGTCTTGCAGCTCCTCTTCGCGACCATACAAACGCTGCGGAATTCGGAAGGTATTTGCTTCGTGCATTCCAACGGCAAAATCGGGAACGCTACCGCCTGCTTCGAATTCGGCCAGGCAGCGTTCAAGATCGGCTCGCAAACCGACTGCGCTCTGGTAACGTTGATCTGGAATCTTCGCCAGCAGTTTCATAAGTATCTTTGAAAGAACCGGGAATACGTCAGCCCGAATACTACGGGGGTTCGGAGGGACAATAGCAAGATGCGAGTGTATGATTTCCAGCGGATCCTCAGCTGGAAAGGGAAGAAGCCCTGTAAGTAGCTCGTAGAGCGTGACTCCAAGCGAATAGAAATCGGTGCGATAGTCCGCTTCTCGATTCATCCGACCGGTTTGCTCGGGTGAAATATAGGGCAGGGTTCCTTCCAGAATCCCGGATTTATGGCCATTGTCCGTTTCTGGGGCCTGCAGCGAGGAAAGCCCAAAGTCTGTGACCTTGAGCTGTCCTGTGTTTGGATTAATAAGTATATTCTGCGGCTTTAGATCTCGATGAGAAATACCTCGGGAATGGATGGCCTCAAGAGCCAGGGATATACTGATTGCTACTTTCAGGAATTCGGAAATCTCAATGGAACGATGGGCGTACACCTCTTTCAGAGATCTGCCCTGAAAATCCTCCAGAACCAGTATGATGCTATTTTCGTTTTCTAGAATTTCCTCGGCCCGGATGATTACATCGGATTGGATCTGTCGCAAAGTCTCGTATTCGTTGAGGAACCGAGCCAGTTCATATTGGCTGGGGTACTCGGTGGCCATCACTTTCAAAATGTAGGTGGCATCGTTTTTTCGAGCTCGGTAAATGACAGCCGTGCTTCCTTCCTTGATCTTCTCAAGAATTTCAAAGCCAGGAATCTTATGCATTCTTACTCGATTAAAAAAGCGCTGTGGAAAGCAAAGTGGATCTTGCCATCACTCCTGGTAAACTTACAATTTGTGTGCTTTCAAACATTCGCAAATCCGCCGTTATGTCTGAATCGCTGAATCGGCGAAATGGGCTTTAGATCCCGGCGCTGTCGCTTTTTGCCTTCAATCGAACGGCCAGCGCGGATCGATCATCATTAGGAGGATTGCCCTTTAGATACCTATCCACGTCTCTAATGAGCGCACGTACAAGAGCAGGTGGCTCCATTTGATGATTCGATTTCAAGAAATGGAAAAGTCTGCTTTCGCCGTACAGCGTCAGATCCTCCAATCCTGCCCGTGCTTCCTGTATTCCGTCGGTAAAGAAAAGCAGCAGGTCATCCGGGTCCAGGGAAGTGACGGCCGTTTCGTATCTTGTCCGGTCCGGCGCCATCGCTCCCAGAAGGGTGCCGGGTATAGCATCCAATGCGATAACATCCTGGTTCCTGGAGCTGTAACGTAGGGGGGCCCAATGACCTCCCAGAACGGTGGCGATTTCATAGCGTTGCAAATCCAGAACGCTATAGCAGGCCGTGAAATAGAAGCCGGTGCCACCAAATATCTTATAGGTTTCAGCGTTCATGGCGGCCATCATTTCGGCGGGATCCGAAAATTCGCGCACATGCCTGCCAAAATACACTTTGAGCATAGTTGTGATTAGCGCCGATGCCACACCATGACCGGATACATCTGCAACCAGGATTCCAAAGCGATGCGAATCCAGTTCAAACATATCCAGGTAATCTCCTCCCAGCTCATTGCAGGGCAGACAGATGCCTGCGGATTCGATGAATTCGTTTGTCGGAAATCGGTCGGGAATGATCGCTGTTAGTACTCGCTGTGCGAGTTCCAACTCCCTGTCCATTTTACCTTTGTATTCCGATAGTACGGAAGCCTGTCGGCGATTCTCTTTCAGCGCCTCGTCGAGGTGGATGGTCATTTGCATAAATTTGTCGAAACTATCCTCCATTACCTGTTCAGAAGCCTTGCGCTCGGTGATGTTTTGAAGGATTAGAAGAATGTAGTTTTGCTCTCCTGCCTGGAACGAGGAGGAGGTTACATGTAAATCGACCGTCTCAGAGCTAGGTCTCTCTAACTGAAGATCCATTTCAAAAGCTATTGTCATCGCCTGATTCAGCGTTTCGAGATAGGGGGCAACTTTATGCTCGGGAAGCAGGATGTCAAAGAA